>JAICWZ010000428.1 GCA_025966355.1 Thermomicrobiaceae bacterium | reverse complement strand
GCGAGCCCGCGCGTCAGGTACGCCGTCTCACGGAACCGCTGCAATAGAATGTCGTAGTCGTAATCAAGCGACGTGAAGATCGACGAATCCGCCATGAAGGTCGTCGTCGTCCCGTGATCGTCGGGTGTCGTTTCGCCGATCGGCTCCACTGGACCGTCCGGCACACCACGCTGGTACGTCTGCCGGTAGACGACACCGTCTTTCCGAACGTCGACCGTCACCCATTCGGAGAGCGCGTTGACAACGGAGGCACCAACCCCGTGCAGGCCGCCGGAAACCTTATAGCCGCCGCCACCGAACTTCCCTCCGGCATGCAGTACCGTCATGATCACTTCGAGCGCCGACTTGCCTGTTTTTGCGTGTCGGTCGACCGGGATACCGCGACCGTTATCTTTGACCCAAATCGCACCATCCGCGCGGATGGCAACGTCGATCTGGTCGCAGTAGCCCGCGATCGCCTCGTCGACGCTGTTATCGACGATCTCGTAGACCAGGTGATGCAACCCGCGAGAGTCGGTACTTCCGATGTACATGCCCGGTCGACGGCGAACTGCTTCCAGCCCTTCGAGCACTTGAATATCAGCGGCGGTGTAATGAGAGAGTGTTATGTCAGCCACGCGAATGTACCTTTCAGCTGGTGTGATCCGAAGCAACCGGCAACCTGGGAACGCGCAACTTGTGCGCGCGATCCCGATAAAAGAGTAATGCGGCCACCGCCACCCCGGTGAGTATGTACGCATGCAAAATGAACGCGAGCGGCACGCCGAACGTCGTGTGGGTGAAGGCCACGAGCGCGAGCGGCGCCCCGATTTGCAAAATCAATGAGACGACAATCAGGCCGATACAGGGCCAAAAGTTCGACCGCACCACGTTGTAACTCAGGTAGATCGCTCGGGCCGGGCCGGCCTGAGACATGACAATCGCGTCCTGTGCGAAATAGAGCAGAACGTACGCCCACATCGCCGCGAAGGCGAGCACGAGCGTGATGATTGGCACGATGCCTATACCAAAGATGAGCAACGCGCCGGACAGCAGCACGAGCGGAAACAGAATCAACAACGCCAGGCCGAGCAGCAGCAGATAATATGCGTACGTCCGCAAGACATTCTTTATCATCGCCGCACTGTATGGGGCGATCGTCACGCCTTCGCCACGTACGAGATAACCGAGGAGCGTCAGATACGCCATTCCGATCGCCAGCCCGATGAGCACGAGGCCGAACCCGACCGGCAAGAGCGCCCACCATTGAAGCCAATCGATCGTGGTATGCGACGCTCCGGCGATCGCGTCCGCCCCGATCTGTGTCACGAACGTCGGCATCGAAATGGCCAGGAGCTCGAACAGGTTGAACGATTTTCCCAGCGAATGCAGTTGGTCGATCGTCGCGGTATCGACGGACGATGATCCCTGCACCCACCCGACAAGCGTGTCGGTCAGCGGCTTAAGCGAAAGTCGCGCCCCGAGCCAGAGAAAGAGATCGAGCAGTACCGGCGGTATGAGCAGATATGGGCGTTTGTTCAGGAGTACAAACGCAGTCCCGACCGTCTCGATCACGCCGGGCGTTTGCTCCACAACGACGTCGTTTCGGCCACTGCGCGGCCATGCCATACGCTCGTTTACCTCACCATCGAGAGCTCAATACGCACCAAGTTCTCGCAAGCGATCATCGGAGATGCCAAAATGATGGGCGATCTCGTGGATCACGGTCCGCCGGACGAGACGCTTCAACGCTTGATCGTCGCTCGACAGCCGGCGAATTGGCCCCTCGAAAATCGTTATCTTGTCCGGGACCACCAGTCCATAGCCCGATGTGCGCGACGTCTTCGGCACTCCCTCGTAGAGCCCAAGAAGCGTTGAACCCGCTGGCGCCAGCCGTTTTCGATGTGCATCATCCGGCTCCGGTTCGACCACGACCTCCAGGTTATCCAATGCCTTGAGAAAGGCATCCGGAAGGTCGTCGAGCGCCTCGGAGACCAGCACTTCGAAGGCGGATTGAGTCGAACTCACTGGCTCCTCCTACGTCCCACACAATGTGTAAGTATACCAAAATCCGCGTTCTCAGGCGAAAATCGCTTCGCAGGCTGCCGATACGGGGAGATTTGAGGCGGGGTACGATGATGCGCCCCAAGGCCGTTCCCGATTCCGGAAAACGGGCCGTCGGCAATTGGACGGGGGATCACGGCGATGCTCTTGGGCGTTGTCCGGTGAGGACTACTTCGACTGGTTGAGCTGGAGCGCCGTCTGAAGGAGCTGATGCGCGATCGGGAGGGCGACTTTCGTACCTTCCCCACCGTTCTCGACGACCACCGCCACGACGTACTCGGGGTCAGTCTTACCGGCGAAGCCGATAAACCACGAGTTCGGCTGCTTGTCGCCACCCACTTCGGCGGTGCCGGTCTTCCCGCCAACGACGTAGCCGGGGATCTGAGCGCCCGATGCGTAGCCGTTCTGCACGGAATTGATCATGATCTGTTGCATCTGCGCCGCGGTCTTCTCTTCGATCGCGCGCTGCCAGCTGGACGGCGAATTCGTCGAGAGCGTCGTGCCCTTCTCATCGCTGATTTTCTGCACCAGATACGGTTCCATCATCGTGCCGCCGTTCGCCACCGCATCGGCGACCAACGCCATCTGTAAGGGCGTC
>JAICWZ010000295.1 GCA_025966355.1 Thermomicrobiaceae bacterium | reverse complement strand
GTACGTGCTCCACCAGTACATCCAGACATCGGCCTCCGGCACCTCTAAACCTTTGGCGCCGAGGATCGACCAGACGTGGGTGCGGTGGTCATCGCCGTGGTGCAGCGCTTGAGCAAGCAGCAGGTTCCGCGCATGTAGCACCTCGGGGCTGTCGTCGTCTTCCGGCAGCGTCGGATCATAGTCGTCGAGGTGCGCGAGTATTCGCTGCCAGACTTCGCTGTTTTCCACGAAACGGGAACGCAACTCGCGGAGCGACAGGCGTTTCGCCTCGCGGATTCCCACGCTGTCATCGCCGGTCATCAGCGTCAGATACCATGCGTCGGATCCGACCAGATGCGCGATCGTGTCGTGAATTGTTCCCATCGTCCCGGGAATGGTGTGGTCAAGCGCTTCCGGCGGCAGTTCCAGGCAGTGATCGATCACGCGCAGCGTGGCCCAGGTGTGATAGCGGAACTGTTCATCAAGCGGGGCGAGCATATCGGTCTCCCTTGGCGTGGAGGCGCCCCATGGATTGCCCATGAGGTGCCTCGTTCGACGACTCACGGATTACGTACGTACAGAACGTATGTTCTCATGGATCTGCCAATCTGTCAATGGAGCTGTGACGACAAGAACTAGCTCGTCAGCGGCACGTTCCGCGTTTCGAACCAGTACATCCAGGCATCGATCTCCGGCACCTCAAGGCCGTGGGCGCCGAGCACCGAGCAGATATGCGTGCGGTGATCATTCCCGTGATGTAGCGCCTGCGTCAGCAAGAGATCGCGGACGTGCGGCACATCAGGATGATCGTCGCCCGCTTCCAGCAGTGGGTCGAAGTCATCGAGGTGACCGAGCGCCTCCTCCCAGCCCTGGCTGCGCTCGACGAAGTAGCCGCGCAGTTCAGCCAGCGGGCGCTCATCGGCGTTCGCGATGCGCAGCGAACTGTCGCCGCGCAGCCGTGCCTGATAACCGGCGTCGGCACCGATGAGATGGGCGAAGGTCTCGCGAATTGAACCCATCGTCCCGGGCGTCGTCTGATCGAGCTGCTCCGGCGGCAACGCTTCACAGTGATCGAGTAGTTTCAACGTCGCCCAGGTGTGATAGCGGAACATTTCGCGCAAGGATTCGTTCATGGTTGTCCTCCGTTGCGGGCGGCGCATGGCCGAACGCACGACAGCCAGAGCCGTGTTCGTCGCCACGATCGCCATTATCAAGTCGTTTTCAAGGAATGTCGCTCTCCGCCGGATACGAATGACGGCAGAGCGGGCGCCAACGGCGCGTTACATCACGACGCAAAAAACCGGAGAACGCATGCGAGGCATCCTTTCGGGATTCAGTCGAGGCCGAAGAGTCGCGGCAGATCGGCGACGCTCGGCAGCAGATGAGTATGTGGCGTCGCGCCGAGCGTTTCGACCCGATGCGCGCCGCTCAGCACACCGATGACCCAGCCCGCCCGGGCATTCATGCCCGATTGGAGATCGAGCGGGGTGTCTCCGAGCACCGCGACCTGACGCACGTCGCCGATGTTCAGTTCGATCATGGCGCGGTAGATCAGAAACGGTGCCGGCCGGCCGGCCGGTGCATCGCTGCTCGCCAGCGTCAGGTCGAAGAGTGTACCCCATTCGAGTCGCGAAACGAGCAGATCGAGCAGGCCGCGATCGAAGCCGGTCGTCAATGCCAGCTTCACGCCGCCGCGTTTGAGCCGATCGAGCGCGTTTTGCGCGCCCGGAATCTCGGCGACTTCGCCTGTCTCGTACTCCTGCCGCAACGCCTGTTCGAAGCGCTGCAACGCCTGCTCAGCGACGGCGTTCACATCGTCCGGCCCATGCACCCGTGCCGCCAGTTCGCGAAAGACGGCCCGTTTGCTCGCGCCGCGCCGCGCGGCCAGGTCGTCCTCGCTGAACGGGATTTCGAACTCATTGAGCGCCACGCGATAGGCGGCCAGCACCGTACCGTCATCACGCATCGTCGTGCCCGCGAAATCGGTCACCAGCAGCGCCGGTCGCATCAATCGCTCCCCCTCAGTTTCCATCCGCATCCAACTCTTCGTCGATGCGCAGCAGCGCCGCAAGCAAGACGCGTGCGCCGTCGATGCACTGCTCGTCGGAGGTGAATTCGTCCGGCGAATGCGACACGCCGCCGCGACTCGGCACGAAGAGCATCGCTTCGCGTGTGATCCCGGCCATACACATCGCGTCATGCCCGGCGCCGCTGCTCATCCGCTGGTACGGCAGGCCGAGCGACTCGCTGGCCGCCGCGAGTTGCTCGACCAACCACGGGTCGGATGCCACGGCCGGCTTGGCCGAGATCGGCGTGAAATCGCCGCCGCTTCCCTGCGCCAGCGTCCGCAGTTCGTGTTCGACGGCATCGAGCAGGCCGTCATCCTGGCCACGAATCTCGAGTGAGAGATCAACACGACCTGGGATGACGTTCGAGGCACCCGGTTCGATACGCACCGTGCCGACCGTCCCGACGACGTTGTGCACGATGGCCGTCGAGCGCACCGCCAGAATGAACGGCGCCGCCACGACCAGCGCGTCGCGCCGCTGCTCCATTGGCGTCGTCCCAGCGTGATTGGCGTAGCCGTGAAACGTCACGACGAAGCGCCGGATCGCCACGATCCCCTCGACCACGCCGATCGGAATGCCGGCCGCTTCCAGTCGTCCGCCCTGCTCGGGATGAAGCTCGAGATAGGCGGCCAGACTTCCCGCCGGTCGAGCCGCCGTCACGATCTGTTCCGGATCGACCCCGGCGCCGAGCACGATGTCGGCGATCGACCGTCCATCCGCCGTCGTCTGTTGCAGGATCGTCGGATCGAATTGCCCGGCCAAGGCGCGACTGCCGAACGTGCCGCCCGCGACCGCCGCTTCCTCCGAGTTGAAGTTGATCACCTCGACCGGATGTCGCAGCGTGACGCCATCATGTGCCAGTGCCTCGATACAGGCGAGCGCCGCCAGTACACCGAGCGCGCCGTCATACTTGCCACCATCGGGCACCGTATCGGTATGCGAGCCGAGCGCGATCGGCATGAGTTCCGGTTCGCGGCCCGGATAGCGCCCGATCGTGTTTCCGGCCGGATCGACGCGCACGTCCATCACGGCCTGCATCCGCTCGCGCACCCAGGCGCGGCCCTCCAGATCAGCCTGACTGAAAGCGACCCGCATCAAGCCGCCGCGTTCGGTCAGTCCGATCCGCCCCAACTCACGCAGGTTCGCTACGAGCTGCGCGCCATCAATCTCCACGCCCATCGATTCCTCCGCTGTGTCAGGCGTAACGCCCTCTGTCGCCAGTCTTGGAGAAGGGCGCGACTCTGTCAAGATGCGAACCGCGAGAGCAACGACGCGGTCACAATCGAGTCCGAGACCAGGAGACGTTCAAGAGATCCTTCGCTATGACTCAGAATGACATGGAACAGCGCCTACTATACCCGTCATCCTGAGCCGCAGCGAAGGATCTCCCCAGCCTCGCCCACTCACGTACTCACTCAGACGCCGACCTCGCCAGGACCGCGCTCAATCGAGGCTGAACGGCGGGTAGCGGTCGGTGACGAGCAGAAAGGCGTAGGCGTTGACGCGCAGAGCCCAACGGCCGACGCCGACGACGAAATCGAACATTCCGCGGGGATAACGTCCG
>JAICWZ010000347.1 GCA_025966355.1 Thermomicrobiaceae bacterium | reverse complement strand
GGCTATCATCCCCCCAACGCAGCTAACGCCGATAGGAGGACCACATGCCGAATCAAATCAACATAACCGCCGTCCGTAACGACACCCCGGGCACCAACGAAGTCGTCCATCTGAACAACGCCGGTTCGTCACTCATGCCGAAGCCGGTGATTGACGCGACGATCGGGCATTTGCAGCTGGAGGCGATGGTTGGGGGGTATGAGGCGGCGGATCGGACGGAGGAGAAGATTGAGGGGACGTATCGCGCGATCGGCAAACTGATCGGGGCGGCGCCGGATGAGATCGCGGTGGTGGAGAATGCGACGCGGGCCTTCGATATGGCGTTTTATGCCATTCCGTTTCAGCCGGGTGATCGCATTCTGACGTCGGTCGCTGAGTATGCCAGCAACGTCATCAGTTATTACCAGGTGGCGAAGAAGACGGGTGCCGTGGTCGAAGTCGTGCCGAACGATGAGTCTGGGCAACTGTCGGTCGAGGCATTGCGCGACATGATCGACGATCGCGTCAAGCTGATCGCGCTGAGTCACATTCCGACGAATGGTGGACTGGTGCAGCCGGTAGCCGAGATCGGGAAAGTTGCCAAAGAAGCGGGCGTGCTCTTCTTGCTCGATGCCTGCCAGTCGGTTGGGCAGATGCCGGTCGATGTCGGAGAAATCGGCTGCGACATGCTGTCGGCGACCAGTCGCAAATTCCTACGTGGGCCGCGTGGAGTCGGCTTCCTCTATGTGCGCAAGGATCTGGCGCAACAGCTGGAGCCGCCGCTGCTCGACCTACAGGCCGCCACCTGGACGTCGCTCGACGGCTACGAGATTCGGCCGGATACACGACGCTTCGAAAACTGGGAGGCGAATATCGCCGGCAAGATCGGCATGGGCGTCGCCGCCGACTACGCCATGGAGATCGGCATCGAGGCAGGCTGGGCGCGGATTCAGCAGCTGGCCGATGGTCTGCGCCAGCGAATCGACGCGATTCCCGGCTGTCAAGTTCATGATCTCGGCGCCACGCGCTGCGGCATCGTCAGCTTCGCCGTCGAGGGCCATGACCCGCAGGACATCATGGAGCGGATGGCCGAACATCGCATTAATGTCCGCACATCGACCGTCTTCTCGACGCGCTTCGATATGACCGCACGCGGCATAAATCACCTCGTGCGCGCCTCTGTTCACTACTACAATACTGAAGAGGAGCTCGATCAAACCGCCGAAGTGCTGGCGAGAATGGCGAAGACGAACGCGTGATCGCCGAACGGCCATCTCGGTTGGTAAGATTGGGCGCGGGAAAGGTCATATCAACAGGATCAGAAGGGCGTCAGTGTGAGCGAACTCCGAACCGGGTCGACCCCTCTGTATCAACAGCTCGCCACCAGGCTCCGGGAGCAGATCGCGACCGGCGTCTTCCGGCCCGGCGACCGGCTCCCGTCGGAGGATGCGCTCTGCGTCGAATACGGCGTGAGCCGCATCACGGTGCGCGCGGCGCTCGATCAACTGGTCGATTCGGGCTTGCTCTGGCGCAAGCGCGGCAAGGGCACGTTCGTATCGAGCCGGCAGGTCGAACAGGATCTGATTCACCTGACCGACTTCGTCGAGGATATGGCGGCGGCCGGCTTGCAGCCCTCCTCGCGCGTGACCTACTGGGGCGAGGAGCCGGTGCCGGAAGATGCGGCCGAGGCGCTCGGGCTGTCCGGCGCGCTGCCGGTCGTGCGGCTCGATCGCCTGCGATTGGCTGACGACGTACCGATCGCCTTCGATGTCACCTATCTGCCGCTCCGTTACGGGCGACTGCTCGATCGCGAGACGCTTGAGCGCGAAACGATCTACCACCAGCTGGAAACGCAGTACGGTATCCCGGTCATCGCCGGCACCTTTGTCGTCGAAGCGGGCCTGGCGTCGAACGAACTGGCCCGACAGTTGGAAGTCGAACGCGGCGCGCCGCTGCTCGTCATCCAACGCACATCCTACAGCCAGGCACGCGACCCGATCTATTACCAGATCCGCTCCTACCGCGCCGATCGCGTGCGTTACCGGCTCGAAGTGAAGCGCGACTACCCCGATCGCCGAACGCATCTCATGGAATTCGCTCCCGTCTTCGAATCGGAACCCGAGTGAGCCACAGGCTCGAGTATGGCGAACGCACGCGTCTGGCTGCGGTTCGCTTCCGCGCTGCTGGATTAAATCGAGGAGAGTTCATTGTCGACACAACGGATCGGGTTCGTCGGTGTGGGCGCGATGGGCCTGCCGATGGCCAAGCGACTCCGCGACGCCGGATTTCCGCTCGTCTTCTCCAGCCGGCGCGCTGAGCCGGTCGCGCAACTCGAAGCGGCCGGTGCGCGCGCTGTGCCGACACCGCTGATCGTCGCTCAGGAGTGTGACGTCTTCCTCAGCTGCCTGCCGGCCGATGCCGAACTGGGCGAGGTCTATCTCGGCCCCGAAGGCGTCGTTGAACACCTGCCGCGCGGTGCGACGATCATTGACTTCAGCACGACCTCGCCAGTGATGATCCAGCGCGTCGCGGCCGAGGCGATCGAGCGCGGCATCCGCGTCATCGATGCGCCAGTCTCAGGCGGCACCTGGGGCGCCGAGCGCGGCACGCTGACGATCATGGCCGGTGGTGATGCCGCGGTCATCGACGAGATGCGTCCGATTCTGTCGACTCTCAGCCAGTCGATCTTCCACGTCGGCGATGTCGGCATGGGTAAGGTGTTCAAACTGGTCAACAACTTGCTCACCGGCACGATGATGGTGCTGACCGGCGAGGCGCTCGCGGTGGCAGCCAACGCCGGCGCCGATTTGGAGAAGCTGCATCAGGTCGTCTCGGCCAGTTCCGGCAGTTCACCCGTCTGGTCCGACGCCGTGCCCAAGCTGCTGCATGGCGACGACGCGCCGCCCGGCTTCCGGCTCGAACTGATGCGCAAGGATGTCCGCCTGGCCGCCTCGCTCGGCGAAGACCTCGGCACGCCGATGCCGCTTACCTCGCTGGCGCTGCAGTTCTTCACGGCCGCCTGCGCCCGTGGCATGGGCAAGCAGAACGCAAGCGAAGTCGCCCGCCTCGTCGGCCGGTTGGCGCGAGCGGAGTTTGAGCAAACGACCGATCCGATGTAGGGGCGCGATTGATCGCGCCCGGCCGATGTGCGTTTGCACCAGGCGGGGTTCGCCGACATCGAAGCCCGGGAGTAGTTTGGCCGTAAG
>JAICWZ010000505.1 GCA_025966355.1 Thermomicrobiaceae bacterium | reverse complement strand
GCGCCCGTTGCTGCGCCTCTTCCCGACGACCGGTCCACGCGTGGCGCAAGGACCGGGCGAAAACGCCGGGGCTGTCGACATTGGCGACGGACTGGTCGCGGTCTTCAAGATCGAATCGCTTAATCATCCGTCGGCCGTCGAACCGTACGAAGGTGCGGCAACCGGCGTTGGCGGCATCGTCCGCGACATCTTCACCATGGGCGCCCGACCGGTCGCGATTCTCGATTCGCTCCGCTTCGGTCCGCTGACCGAGGCGCGCAATCGCTATCTCTTCGGCGGCGTGGTTGGCGGCATCGGTGGCTACGGCAACTGCCTCGGGATTCCGAATCTCGGTGGCGACATCTTCTTCGACCCGGCCTATTCCGGGAATCCACTGGTCAACGCGATGTGCGTGGGCGTCGCCCGGCGCGACGAGTTGATGCGCGCAAGGGCCTCGGGCGTCGGCAATCTGGTGTTGCTGGTCGGCGCGGATACCGGCCGAGATGGCATCCACGGCGCGACCTTCGCCTCGGTTGACGATCCGGAGAAATCGCATCGTGGCGTGGTGCAGGTCGGCAATCCGTTCCTGGAGAAGCTGCTGCTGGAGGCGTGTCTCGAAGTCCTGCAGACTGAGCATGTCGTCGCGATGCAGGATCTTGGGGCAGCCGGCCTGACGAGTTCGGCGGTTGAAAGTGCCAGCAGCGGCAATGTCGGCATCGAGATCGATGTCGCGCTCGTGTCGCGGCGCGAATCGGGTATGTCCGCGTATGAGGTGATGCTCTCTGAAAGCCAGGAGCGGATGCTCGTCGTGGTGACGCAAGAAGGGCTCGATGAAGTTCGAGCCGTCTTCGATCGCTGGAGCTTGCATTCAGACGTCATCGGCAAAGTGACCGATGATGGCGTTGTTCGCGTACTCGACAACGGTGCGATCGCAGCCGAGATTCCGGCAACGCTTTTGACCGATGAATGTCCAACCTATACACGCGAAGGGATCGAATCGACGCGCACGATCGAGCTGCGTCAGTTCGATCCGTTGACGCTGCCCGATCTGGGGAGCGGCGAGACTCCGGCCGCGTTGGATGCCCTGCTCATGTTGCTCAGTTCGCTCAATATCGCGAGCCGGCTGCCGGTTACGCGAACCTACGATTCGACAATTATGACGAACACCGTCGTTGGACCAGTTCAGGGCGACGCGGGCGTCGTGCGCATCAAAGGGACCGAGCGCGGCCTGGCGATGAAGACCGATTGCAACCCACGCTACTGTTTTCTCGATCCCTACCTCGGCGGCATGCATGCGGTGGCCGAAGCGGCGCGGAATCTTGCCTGTGTCGGGGCTGAGATCGTCGCGATTACCAACTGCCTCAACTTCGGCAATCCGGAGCGCCCGGAGATTTATTTCCAGCTCCAACGCGCCATCGAAGGAATGGCGGCTGCCTGTCGCTCGTTCGAGGCGCCGGTCATCAGTGGCAACGTGAGTCTGTTCAATCAGTCCGGTTCTGAGGCGATCCTGCCGACGCCCGTCGTTGGTGCCGTTGGAGTGCTCGATGACGTATCGCTTCACACCGGGTCTTCCTTCCGCGCCGGCCGAGTGGTCTATCTGCTCGGCTCGCTCGACGCAACGCTCGGCGGCAGCGAATACCTGGCGCGCGTACATGGCCGAACGGCCGGCGCGCCGCCCACGCTCGATCTTGAGCTCGAATGGTCGGTGCAGGAGGCGACACGCCGGGCGATCCGGCAGCAATTAGTCTGTGCGGCGCACGATTGCTCAGAGGGCGGGCTGGCGGTGGCCCTGGCCGAGTCCTGCATTGGCGGAGGGGTCGGCGGGCGCTTCGACCTGAGCGCACTCTTCGAACGAGCGATGGGACGACAGGATCAGGCGCTCTTCGGCGAGGCAAGCGCTCGGGTCGTAGTCCAGGTGGAAACAGGTCGAGAGCGTGAGCTTGAAGCGCTGTGTAGCGAGCTTGGTGTCCCATGTCTGAAGCTTGGCAGCACCAGCGGAGAATCATTTGTACTGTCGCCTATCCTGGAAACCTCGCTCACCGAGATCGACGATGCCTGGACCAAAGCGTTGGAATAGTGGGTCGCGGCCGACCGGTGAACGTCCGGCGCATGGTAAACTAGATTTTGGAAACGAATTGATTTCGGAAGGGCAGCGCTGATGCCGTTCGACGAACCCCGTGAGGAGTGTGGCGTCTTCGGAGTCTATGC
>JAICWZ010000116.1 GCA_025966355.1 Thermomicrobiaceae bacterium | reverse complement strand
TAAATGGCCCGGCGATAAGCACGTCGAGGATCTGCAAGCGGAGCGCGTTCGAGATGACGCGCAGCTCTTCAAGCATCTGAATGACATAGCGCTCGGCTGGACGAAAATCGAGCCCCGGAAGCACGGCGGTCTCAGTCACGTTTCTCACACTCATGTTGGTACAGACAGCGGCGCCAACAGAATTAAGATGGTCAAAAAAACTTGGCAGGGACATCCTAGTGCACAAAACGCCGCCTGTCAATCGGTTGATTGACGTAACGGAGGACGAAAGATGATCGCTGGTGGTCGATTGGGGAAACCGTGAAAGGCCGGAAGTCGACGTTCCTGTGGAGACACGCCTCGTGCATGCGCACATCGGCCGGGCGACGCATGCGTCGCGCCCGACGATCGGACGGTTTCTCGTAGGGGCGATTCATAAATCGCCCGGCGCGCCCCGTGAGGCGGCGCCCGTCTCCCCCCGTCGCCCGGCATCCGCCTTGCCCGTCGCATCGCCCGCGTCAACCGCCGCATCTAGCCTGGATTATTCATAGAAGTGCGTGGGATAGCACCGGCTCGTGCGCCGAGATGCGCGGTGCCGGAGAACGTGGGCGCGATGAATCGCGGCCCGACAGCAGGACAACGCCCGTAGAGCCACGATTCATCGCGCCCTTTACCCCCGCGCTCAACAATCGGTCGTAGCACCCCCCGACAATCAGTCCATGAATAATCCAGGCTACGTCTACCAGATCGATCCGTCGAACGGGACGCAGCTACACAGCCTGCTGGTGACCAGCGCGGTCGGCGTCGGCGGCTATACGACGCGCCTGGCATGCGACGGCCGTTCGCTCTTCGCTGGGGTGCATGGCTACGTCTACAAGTTCTTCTTGCTGGCGGCCGAGGAGAGTTAGCAAGCTGACGAACGCGCATTCCCCTGAGGGCGCCGGTGCTCGCGTATCGCCCGAGGATAAATCCGTCGGGCTACGTAGACGAAGTCCCCTCGGGACTAAGAAGGATCGTCCTCAATCCCGCAGGGATTTCGTCTCATAGCCAGATGTTTCAACCTCGGGCGGCGGTCAGGCAAGAAGGACAGAGCAGGATCATGCACACGTTCGCCCCAAGACCTCTCTCTCCCGTGCCGGGACGCCCGCGAGCGGGTCGGATGAGGGGCTGCGGGTGAGGGCGACCGTTGTTCAGTGTCCCCTGGGCTGGTACGTTCCCGGCACGCTGCGGAAGGGGACGGCCAGGCGGTTCCAACCGTTGATGGCGATGATCGCCATGGTGAGGTTGACCATCTCTTCGTCGCTGAATTGGGCGTGAACGGCTTCGAACACCTCGTCGGACACATCATTCTGGCTCAGCGAGGTGAGTGTCTCGGCCCAGAGGAGCGCTGCGCGCTCGCGGTCACTAAAGAAGGGCGTCTCGCGCCAGGCGCTGAGTGTGTAGATGCGCTGCTCGGTTTCGCCGTTGGCACGCGCATCTTTCGTGTGCATGTCGAGGCAATAGGCGCAGCCGTTGATCTGCGACGAGCGAATCTTGACCAGTTCCAGGAGGCTCCGCTCCAGCCCGCTCTCGCGGACATAGCTTTCCAGCGCCGACATAGCGTGCATCGCACCGGGAGCCGTTTGACCGTAGTTCAATCGTGGTTCCATCGTTGTACGTCGTTCCTTATTCCGATTGCGCATCGAGCGATTTCAGCTCTTCATGCGCGCTTCGATCAATTCCTTGAGCACAACCGCCTGGTTCCGCTCGGTATCTTTAGCGCCATAGACCAGCGTCAGTATTCCCTTTTCGGCAATTTGAGCCAGGCTCTCGAGTTCGGCCTGCCGCTCGGGATTATCCAACTCGGCAAGGTAGCGTTGGTGGAACTCATCCCATTTTGCCGGATCGTGCTGGAACCAACGACGAAGTTCGTTACTCGGCGCGATGTCGCTCATCCGTTTATCGATGCGAATGCGCTCTTTCGATACGCCACGCGGCCAGAGGCGGTCGACCAGCACGCGCGTGCCGTCGTCATCCTCCGGTGGGTCGTAGGCACGCTTCAGCTTGATCATCACCACATCCTCTCAGGTGGATCCCCCGCCGTCGAACGCGTTGTTCGATCGGGCACGATCCTCCCGCTTTGAGAATACATCCGAACGCAACATAGGGGACACGAAAAGACAGCTGTGGTGGGGGCTAAACGCCGGTTGGGCCGAAGCGCTCGATGCGGATACGCGTCGGGTTATGCCCGAGCGCGACCAGCTGCTCGGATACGGCTTCGACAAACGGCGTCGGGCCACAGAGGTAGATGGCAGGGTTATCCTCTGGTGACCAGGCAACCTCGCGCAGCATATCCGCATCGACCCGACGTGCGTAGCCGGTCCAGCCGGGCGGCTGGGATCGCGTCAGGGTATACACCAGTTGGAAATGCGTATCGGATGCAGCCAGTGCGTTGAGCTCGCTTCGATAGATGAGCGCGTCGGCCGTGCGGGCTGAATAGAGGAAGCGGGTTGGCACGTCACTGCCGGTGAGCGCGCGCTGGCGCGCCATCGCCCGCAATGGCACGACGCCCGAGCCACCGGCGATCAGCAGCAGCGGGCCACCCATCTCCTCCTCCCAGACGAAATAGCCGCCGATCGGGCCGAGGAACTCCAGTGGATCGCCCGGTCGCACGTCGTCGACGAGATAGGGCGAAACCTCGCCATCATCCAGCCGCTCGATTGTCAGCATCAGCTGCTCATCGGCGGGCGCCGAGGCGATCGAATAGCTGCGCACCGCCTGATAGCCGTCTTCAGCCGTCAGACGCACGTCGACGTGCTGGCCGGCCCGATGTCCGAGCCAGCCAGGCACGTTGAGGATCAGGCTGGAGGCGGTCGGCGTCTCACGCACGATCTGCGTGACGTCGCCGCTCCACCATTTCAGTCGCCCTGGTAGCGCTGTTCCCGCCATGGGTCTCCATACATGTGATAGCCGTAATTCTCCCAGAAGCCGGGTTCATCCCGCGTCAACAGACGCAGCCCGCGCACCCACTTGGCGCTCTTCCAGAAGTAGAGATGCGGTACGAGCAACCGCGCCGGACCGCCATGCTCCGCTTCAAGCGGCTGCCCATCGTAGGTATCCGCGATCCAGGTCTTGCCGCCGATAACGTCGGCGATCGGCAGATTCGTCGTGTAGCCGCCATCGCAAAAGGCCATGATGAACTGGCCATCCTCGACAAAGCCGGCGAGCAACGTATCGAGCGAGACTCCCTCCCAGACGGTGTCGAATTTCGACCAGCGCGTTACGCAATGGATATCGGTGGTGATCGTCTCACGCGGCAGCGTCTGAAACTCCTGCCAGTTCCACTGCTTGCTCCGACCGTTTGGCGCGACGACCGAAAAATCCCAGGCGGTGAGTGGCGTATGCGGCGTCGGGCCGGCCGATAGCACCGGAAAGCGCTCGGTCAAATACTGGCCCGGCGGCAGGCGGCGCGCTTCTTCCGGACTCTGACGTCGCCCCCGGAAGCCGCGCGAAATGATGTTCGTCATTTTGAGACTCCTTAAAGCGCTTGATGAGATGCACCCATATCGAGAGAATACCCGACAATGCTTACGCATGTCTTGCGCACAGACGAGGGCTTTCTCTCGCAGAGGCGCAGAGCGAACGTTACTCCTTGCGCCCATCCGGTGGCGGTGCTACGATTAGTCAACATCTGAGTAAGTATTCATATTCCCGGCGGCAGCGGAAATCGGTTGGCGTGGAGGGAAGAACGAGATGGGGCGCCCGCGGAAGATTGATCAGATTCGCGAACCGGAGCAACTCGATTCCTGCGCGGAGCAGATCGTGCACGTCGACGCGGTGCGACGCACGCGCGCCTCGATGCCGGAAGCGCTCGATATCGGCGCCATGTCGGCCCTCTTCGCGGCGATCGGCGACCCGACGCGACTAAAGATCATCGCCGCCCTTTCCCAGAACGAACTCTGCGTCTGCGATATCGCTGCTTCGCTCGGCATCTCGCAATCGGCCGTCTCGCATCAGCTGCGTACGCTGCGCGAACTGGGGCTGGTGCGTCCGCGCCGTGAGGGCCGCCTCAGCTACTACGCGCTGGATGACGAACATGTCAGCACGCTCTACAGCCAGGCGCTTGACCACATCCGGCACCGGACGGCGGTGGTGTCATGATCGCCACCGCCCGGCTTCCGCTCGACCGCATCGCGCCGCCTGAGACGATGGGTTGCGATCTCTGCCTGACTCGGCTGGAAGAGCGCTTGCAGGCGACGAACGGCGTGAAAGGGATTCACGTCAATCGCGCCAGCGGCGTCGCCATCCTGCATTACGATGCCGATCTCATTTCGCGCGACTCGCTCGAAGCGGCCGCCGAGGCCGAAGCGAACCGGCTCGGCACGACCTACACGCACCGCGTTCTTCCTATAGAAGGAATGGACTGCGCCGACTGCGCTATGACGCTACAGCGCGGCGTCGGCAACCTCGACGGCGTGCGCTGGGTGTCGGTCAACTTCGCAGGAGCGCGCATGGCGCTCGAATATGCGGCGGATGAAACCGATCTGAACGCCATTGCCAAGCGCGTTTCCAGCCTCGGTTATCGCGTCAGCGACGGCGAGACAGCCGCTGATGACGACATGAACTTCGTGCAGCACCTGCGCCACGATCGCGAACTGCTGGCGCTGCTCATCAGCGGCGTACTGACGATCGCCGGATTAATCACCTCCTGGCTGACCGCGCCGGAGATCGTCTCGATCCCGCTCTTCGTCGTTGCCATTCTGACCGGCGGAGTGCCGATCGCGCGTAAGGGCTACGCCGGGGTGCGGGTGGCGCATCAGCTCGATATCAACGCGCTCATGACAATCGCGGTGGTTGGCGCGGCGCTCATCGGGCAGTGGTCCGAAGCGGCGACCGTCGTCGTCCTCTTCTCACTCGGCGAGGCGCTCGAAGGCTTTACGGTCGACCGCGCCCGCCGTTCGATCCGCTCGTTGATGAGCCTCACTCCGGCCACGGCAATCGTGCGCACACATATGGGCGAGCAGGTGTTACCGGTGGCGCAACTGGCGCCGGGCGATGTCGTCGTCGTGCGGCCCGGTGGTCGGATTCCGTCCGACGGCGTCATCCTGGCTGGACAATCGACGATCGATCAGGCGCCGATCACCGGCGAGAGCATGCCGGTCGATAAGACCTACGGCGACACCGTCTTTGCCGGTACGGTCAATGGCGCGGGAGTGCTCGATGTGCGGGTCTCCAGTCCGGCCAGCGATTCGACGCTGGCACGTATCATCCACATGGTCGAGGACGCCCAGGCACAACGCGCGCCGACGCAGCGCTTCGTCGACGTCTTCGCGCGCTACTACACCCCGGCCGTGGTCGTCATTGCGGCGACGGTTGCCATCCTGCCGCCCCTCGCACTCGGCGATGCCTGGCTCGACTGGCTCTATCGCGCGCTCGTGCTGCTCGTCATCGCCTGCCCGTGCGCGCTCGTCATTTCGACGCCCGTCTCGATCGTCGCGGCGCTCTCGACTGCCGCGCGCAACGGTGTGCTGATCAAGGGCGGCGCCTTCCTGGAGATCGCGGGTTCGCTGCGCGCGCTCGCCTTCGACAAGACCGGCACACTGACACGCGGAGAGCCGACCGTTACGAGCATCATTCCCTTCAATACTGAAGATGAGACGAGTCTCCTGGAACTGGCGGCTGCCGCCGAACGTCATTCCGAACATCCGATCGGCGCCGCCATCGTCAAGGCCGCCGACGCTCACGGCATCGACCTTGATCAGCGTTCGAGCAGCGCGACGACGGCTCATAGCGGGCTCGGCATCGAGACGCAAATCAACGGCGCGACCGTCCGCGTGGGCACCCGCGCCTTCGTCGCGAACGGCTCGCTCGACCCGGCCATCGAGTCGCAAATGAGCGCGCTGGAACGCGCCGGGCAGACCGCCGTGCTCGTTGCCCGCGATGATGCGATCGTCGGCCTGCTTGGGTTGGCCGATCAGCTGCGTCCGGAGGCCGCCGGCGCGCTCGCCTCGGTCAAACGCGCCGGGATCAGCGAGACGATCATGCTGACCGGCGACCGCCGCGACGTCGCCCAGACAATCGCCAGTGAGGTTGGGATCGACAGCTTCGAGGCGGAACTGCTTCCCGGCGACAAGGTTTCGGCCATCGAACGGCTGCTCGGGCGGCACGGACAGGTCGGCATGGTTGGCGACGGCATCAACGACGCCCCGGCACTGGCCCGCGCTACGCTCGGCATTGCCATGGGCGCGGCCGGTTCCCCGGCAGCCCTCGAAACCGCCGACATCGCGCTCATGGGCGACGACCTGTCGAAAGTCGCCTACACGTTACGCCTGTCTCGCTCGACCAAACGAATCATTCTGCAGAACATTGGCCTGGCGCTCGCGATTAAAGTCATTTTCCTCACGCTCGCCATC
>JAICWZ010000417.1 GCA_025966355.1 Thermomicrobiaceae bacterium | reverse complement strand
TATCCACGGCGGCGAGTTGACCGGCATCGCCTGTATTCATCGGGTGCTGGCGCACAATCTCGCCCCGCAACTACATGGCACGTTGATCGCGCTCCCGACGATCAACCCGGCCGGTTTGCAGGTGATGCAACGCTATCCCTATTACGAGCCGAAAGACCCCAACCGGGTTTGGCCGGGCTATAAGGATCCGAAGTCGAACGGCGTTCCGCCGGCGATCTACCAACAGGTGGCAACCCAGATCTTCGACGCAATCGTCGCGACCAAGCCTGATTGTCTGCTGGATCTCCACAACGCCTCGATCGATTCCGTACCGTTCACCATTCGCGACCGCGTTCTATACCCGCCGCAGGCGAACGCTGAACAGCTCAAGCAGGCGGACGGGCTGGCGGAGAAGCTGGAATGGCTGGCACAGGCCTTCGGCCTCTCGATCGTTAACGAATCGCCCGCCGCCAAATATGTCGAACTGGCGCTCCACCGTTCGGTCGCCGGGAGTATCGTCAACACTGCCGGTATCCCCTCGTTGACGCTCGAACTCGGGATGGGCATGGCGATCGACCCACCGGCCGTCGAGGCGGGGGCGCAGGGCATCCTGAACGTCCTGCGTGCCTACGAGATGATCGATGGCGTTACCGAACCGATCACCCAGGTGCCGGTCATCGATCTCGGCTTTCAGGTGCGGCGCGACGATTCGGCGCGCGCACCGGTTTCCGGCATCCTGCAGAGTCTGGTGCAGCCCGGCCAGCCGTTCACCCAGGGTGATCTCCTCGGTCGGGTCGTCGACATCTACGGTCGATCGATTGACGGCGGCGATATCACGGCGACGGCCGACGGCTGGCTGATCGGTTGGAGAAACGGCATCGCCGTCTATCGCGGGCAGCCGGTCGCCTCGCTCGCGGTGCGCGACGACGATCCACTCACCGGCCCACAACCGGAGTAGCGCCACGGCGAGAAAGGCGCGATTTTGAATGCCTGACAACAGGGCGCTGGCCGAGCAGCTCAAGATGTTCGCCGATCTCTCTGAGATCAAGGGCGAAAACCCTTTTCGCCTTATCGCCTATCGCCGCGCCGCCGACACGCTCGACGAGCTTGACGAGTCCGTCGAACAACTGGTCCGTGAAAACCGACTCACCGAGGTGCCGGGCATCGGGCCCGGCATCGCGGCAACGTTGAAAGAGATGGTCGAAACCGGCGCCTGGAGTGCGCTCGATGAGCTGCAAGACGAGGTGCCGTCGACGCTGCTGACAATGCTCGACATCCCCGGCGTCGGCACGAAGTCGGTCACGCGCTTCTATCACGAGCTCGGTATCACCGACCTGGTGCAGCTCGAAGCGAGCGCCCGGCAGGACGACATTCGCAAACTCAAAGGATTCGGCGCCAAACAGGAAGCGCGCATTCTGAGCGGTATCGCCTTCCTCAACCAGCGTACCGGCCGGCTCTCGATCGGCACCGGCTTGCCGGCAGCCGAACTACTCGCCGAGCAACTCAGCGCGCGGCTCGAAGTCGATGTCGCGATTGCGGGCAGCGTCCGGCGTATGTGCGAAACAGTGGGCAATCTCGATCTCGTCGCCGCGAGCGATGATGCGCATGCCATCGCCACCGCCCTGGCGGAATCCGGCGCCCTCACGGACATCCAACTGACAGAACCGAGCATCGCGACGGGCAAACATGCGGCCGGTGTGGAGGTGCGCGTCCTGGCGGCGGATCCGGAAGAGTACGGCAGCGAGCTCTTCCGCTGGACAGGCAGCCGAGAATTCGTGGCTGCCTGTGAGCAACAGTTCGGAGCGGGGCCGGCGGCCGAGTCCGAAGCTCAGTTTTTTGAAGCGCTCAACCTGCAACCGATACCGCCCGAACTGCGCGAGTCACTCCGGATGATCGACCTGGCGCGCACCAATGCGCTCCCCCGCCTGATCGAGGTCAGCGACATTCGTGGTGATCTGCATCTGCACTCGGACTGGAGTGACGGGCACGGCACGATCCTGGAGATGGCGACGGCCGCACGCGAGCGCGGTTATGAGTACCTCAGCATTTCAGACCACTCGGGTGGACTCGCCATTGCACATGGCGTAACCATCGAACGATTACGTCAACAATGGGTTGAGATCGAACGCGCCAACGAACAGGTGCCGGAGATTCGGTTACTCAAGGCCAGCGAGGTCGAAGTACATCTCGACGGATCGCTCGATTTTCCAGATGAGGTTCTGGCCGAACTCGATCTGGTCGTCGCCTCGCTGCATTCCGGACTCAACCATTCGATTGAAGAGCTGACCGAACGCATCGTCAAGGTCATGCGTAACCCACACGTCGACATCATCGCCCATCCAACCGGGCGCATCATCGAACGGCGCCCGGGCGGCACGTACGATTGGGAGACGGTCTTCAAGGTTGCGTTGGAAACCGGGACGGCACTGGAGATCAACGCCAATCCGGCGCGACTCGATCTGCGGGATGAGGTGGCAGCTGACGCACACCGTGCCGGGGTCTTGCTCGTCATTGACACCGATGCGCACGATGTGCGCTCGCTCGACCTGATGCGCTATGGCGTTGGAGTCGCTCGTCGTGCCGGTGTCGGACCTGAAGGAGTGCTCAATACCCGCCCGCTGGCGTCGTTGCTCGACTGGTTAGGCCGATAGGAGCCGATTCGATCGAGTGGGAAGCTCTTCGCGCTCGACCAGTTCATACGACTCGGGACCGAGCAATTCGACGACAGCGCGGGCGACGTCGTCAC
>JAICWZ010000004.1 GCA_025966355.1 Thermomicrobiaceae bacterium | reverse complement strand
CAAGGATATCGCCGGCTTCGAGGCGCTGCTGGCCGATCCGGCCAAGATCATGGGGGTCATTCGCGACGAGTTGATCGATCTGCGCGAACGATTCGGCGACGCGCGTCGCACCCAGATTCAGGATATCTCGGGCGATATCAGCGATGAGGATCTGATTCCTGAAGAAGAAGTGCTCGTCACGATCACCAATCGCGGCTACATCAAGCGCCTGCCGGATGAGACGTATCGGATTCAGCATCGCGGCGGCCGTGGGATCACCGGAGTGACGCTGCGCGAGGAAGATGGCGTGCAACACATCGTGGCCGCCAACACGCACGCCAGCCTGCTTTTCTTCACTGACCAGGGGCGCGTCTTCCAACTGAAGGTGTACGACATCCCGGATTCGAGTCGGACCAGCAAGGGGCTCCCGGTCATTAATCTGATCAGCCTGCAACCGGGCGAGACGATTACGACCTTGCTGCCGGTGCGCGACTTCTCGGCCGGTTCCTATCTCTTCTTCTGCACCCGCAACGGCCGGGTCAAGCGGACCAAGCTCGAGCAGTTCTCATCAGTCCGTTCCTCGGGGTTAATCGCCATCGGCCTCGATGACGACGACGCGCTCGCCTGGGTACGCATGACCTCCGGTGAGGACGAGTTGATTCTCGTAACCGAGATGGGGCGCGCGGTTCGCTTCGCCGAAGAAGATGTTCGACCGATGGGTCGTACGGCCGCCGGGGTTATCGGTGTTCGTATGGCAACCAAGAATCGAGTCATCGCGGCGGAGGTCGTGCAGCCGGATGCCGACCTGCTGGTCGTCTCACGCAACGGCTACGGCAAGCGCACTTCACTCGCTGAGTTTCACCGGCGTGGTCGCGGCGGCACCGGCGTGACGGCGATGAAGATGACGGAACGGAACGGCCTGCTCGCCGCCGCGCGCGTGATCAACGACGACGATTCGATCATGATGGTGAGCGAGCGAGGCATGGTCATCCGAATGGCGGCTAACCAGATCTCGCGAATCGGCCGGACGACCCAGGGCGTCAGCGTGATGCGGGTCGGTGATGGCGATCAGGTGGCGTCGATTACGCGCATCAGCAATGATGTCGAGGCTGAACTCGCGGACGTCGCCGAGGCCTCGGCCGCCGGTTCCACCATCGACTCGCCGAACGGGCTGGATCACAGCGAGGAGTAAGCGCGGCAGCGCGCTTTAGCTCCGGAAATCCTCCAGGTCATCGAGCTCGAATGATTCATCGTCGAGGGCCGCGGTTCTTGGCCGCGGCCGCCGGCTCCGCGCCGGGGCTGTTCGGCGGCGCTGCGGTGTGCGCCGCCGCTTCGGACCGATCGGGCGCGGTTCCGGCAATAACGGCGCCAGTAACGCGACCCCAAGCACGATCAGAAGCACCGGATGCACCACTGAAACGGGCGCCGGCCGGCCACCGAACGAAAGCCCTGAGCCGGTGATGGCGATCGTCGCGATAATGAAGATCACGTAGCTGACCGCAGGGAAAATTGCCGCGACGACGCCCGAAATCGAATGGGCGATGATCGTCACGGGCACCGATACAAACCAGGCCAGCGAGAGGGCCAGGACGATCGATGTTGTCTTGTAATCGTCGTAGGGGGCCAGCAGCGCGATGCCGGTGAGCGCGCACGGCAAAAGCAGAATGCCCCATGTATATGCGCGCAAACCGGAGAGACGCGCGCCATACATCACCAGACCGACCAACACGATCGTGGCGCCGACGACGGTCGCCAGATAGACCGAACGCTCGGAACTACTGATCGGCCCGTCACCCGTCGCGGCAAAGGCGTTGATGACCAATATTGGCGTGAGAATGCCAAGGGTCAAGCCATCGAACAGCCAGCTAGTGCGCGACAGTGGGCTTCCCCAGCGCGTTTGCAGCGTCGCCATCCCAATCAGCAGGATCACCAGGATCGGTCCGGCCACCGAAATCCAGAACGAAGGCGTCTGATCGCTGGACGCCAGGAAGAAGAAAAAAGCGACCGCGAGGCGCGCGATGGCCATTTCGATCGACTCGGGCACCGCGTCTTGGCCTCGAATACGAGTGAGCGAGGCGCGAGCGGCCGATTTCGGACTCGCCTCAGACGATGCCGGTGGTTCCCACCGTTCCACGCGGACCCCCTCTTCGATCGAACGCTCGGCGGGATATCGCGCCGGTTTGTGTCGAACCGTACGGCCACCCAGCGCACGACTGACCGCGTACGTAGTCGTGAGATCCCAATAATACCGTCTGTCGCCGTCGGACGTCAGACAGCGAAGATTTGTCGTCCATAAATCGCGCCGAATCACGCCTGATGTTACGATTCGTCGCGCGACCACGAATCGTGTTGTGGCTGCTGTGCGTTCGTAAGACAAGCGAGGTATGGAGCTGACACGGCCGGAACGCCTTGGAATTCTCGGCGGGACGTTTGATCCCGTGCATCTTGGGCATCTCATCATCGCGGAAGAGCTGAAGTTTCGGCTCAACCTCGATCATGTCCTGTTTCTGCCGTCGCGGCGCCCACCGCATAAGACGCTGCAAGAGATTAGTCCGAACGTCGATCGCATGACGATGCTCGAACTGGCGATCGACGGCAACCCGCATTTTGGCATTTCGACCGTCGATATGCACCGGGAGGGGCTGTCGTTCACCTCTGATAGCCTGGCGATCATCCGCGACGCGCACCCCGAAACTGATATCTTCTTTTTGATGGGGCAAGACTCGTTGCGCGACCTGCCGAGCTGGCACGAGCCAAACCTCATTGCCGAACGCGCGCGTCTCGGGGTGGCGCTGCGACCCGGCGTCGAGGTCGATGTCGATGCGATTTTGCGGGCCGTCCCAGCGGCGCTGGGACGACTACAACTGATCCCTGTACCATTGATCCAGATTTCGTCTCGCGAAATCCGGCGGAGGGTCTATCACGGTGAGCCGATAACCTATCAGGTCCCGCGTGCCGTTGAAGATCACATCCGGAGGGTCGGTCTATACGTTCCACAGTAGGCACAGGCGCGGGGCGGTTTTCCTTTTTGACACGTGCAGAAGGCGACAACTATAATCCCGTTTTGTTTGGCGCTTCACGGGCGGTATAACGATTGTGTTCGGAGTTGGCGCTCCGGCTTACCGGGGCCGGTCAACCTTGAGGAGTTCCCACATTGCGCGGTTTCCGTTGGAACACCTGGTATACGTTTGCGTTCATCGTTGTGCTCACGTTGGCGGCCGCCTGGGTCGACATACCGGGTGATCGCATTGACCCCTTTGGCTGGAAACAGCACGTCTTTGTTCATCAGGGTCTCGACTTGCAGGGTGGGCTCCAGGTTGTCTTGCAGGCAAAGCCGGCTCCGGGCCAATCGGTCAGTAGCGGCACGTTGCAAGGAACCCTCACGACGATCAAGCGCCGTGTAAACGGCCTTGGCGTCAGCGAGCCGCTCGTCCAAACACGTGGTAGCAATCAGATCGTCGTCGAATTGCCGGGTGTTGATAATCCGGCGAACGCCGTCAAGGTGTTACAGCAAACCGCGCTGTTGGAAATTATCGATCCCAAAGGGCAGCAACTCGCGCCGGGCACCGTCGTAACGACCAATCTCGGCGGTCCTCAGGATGTCAACGGCGCCGCGACACCGGGCGCGACACCAGGTGCCACCCCGGGAGCGACCCCAGGAGCGACACCGGGCGCCACCCCCGCTGCTGGCACGACCGGCGCAACGCCCGCACCGACCGGCCCGGTCTATCAAACGATCGTCACCGGCGCCGATCTCAAAGATGCCTTCCCAACGACCGACCAGATCGGCCAACTCGTTGTCGGCTTTACCCTGAAGGACTCGGCAGCGGACAAGTTCTACCAGTTCACCAGCACGCATCTGTATCAACCGATGTCGATCGTGATTGACAAGACGGTCATCAGTAGCCCGACGATCCAGGGAGCGATTCGCGACTCCGGGCAAATCAGTGGCGTGCCTGCCACACAGGTGAACGACCTCGCTCTGCAACTCAAGTCCGGCGCCCTGGCGGTCCCGCTCGAAGTCGTCCAGAGCCAGGTTGTCGGACCGACACTCGGCCAGGATTCGATCGACAAGAGCATCATTGCCGGCATCGCCGGGCTGGCGATCGTCGGGCTGTTCATGGTCCTCTTCTATCGTCTTCCAGGCGTGATGTCCGTTTTCGCCCTGCTCATCTACACGGCCCTCGTCTTCGCGCTCTTCCAGCTGATTCCGGTGACGTTGACGCTGGCCGGTATCGCCGGCTTCATTCTGTCGATCGGTATGGCGGTCGACGCCAACGTACTTATTTTCGCGCGCCTCAAAGAAGAGCTGCGCATGGGCCATCCGGTGCGGCGCGCGGTCGACGCGGGATTCGATCATGCCTGGCCGTCGATTCGCGACTCGAACATTTCGACGATGATTACATCGGCCATTCTGTTCTGGTTCGGTCGCTACACTGGGGCGAGTATCATCCAGGGATTCGCCCTCACGCTGTTTGTCGGCGTCAGTGTCAGTATGTTTACCGCCATCACGGTCACCCGAACCTTTCTGCGGCTACTGTTGTCGCAGACGTGGATTCATAACCACTGGTGGTTCGGAGTGGAGGCGACGTCGATGCCGTTGCCAAACCCGCGGGAGGCCGCCGGTGACTAGACATGGCTTTTTTCTGAATGAATTTGTGGTCGTTCGTTATCAAGGGATGTGCGCGTGAAAATCGACATCGTTGGGAAGCGCTACTGGTGGTTCGCGCTCTCGCTGTTGTTCATCCTGCCGGGACTCTTTTCGATCGTCACCGAAGGATTGAAGCTCGGCATCGATTTCACCGGTGGCACGATCTGGGAACTCCAAATGAGCAAGCCCGTCGAACCGGCGCAGGTCGACGCGGTGCTTGGTCAATTCGGCTACGGTGACGCACTCGTACAGACGTCTGAAAACAACGGCATCATCATTCGGATGAAGGAACTCAAAGAGGGCTCGGACACCAAAGCGCAGATTTCCAGCGCGCTGACCGACAAATTCGGCGCGGTCAAGGAACTTGAGTTCCAGGCGGTCGGACCGTCCCTCGGCGTCGAGATCCGCAATCGCGCCGTTGTGGCGATCGTCTGGGCATCGATCGGCGTGCTGATCTATATCGCCTACGCCTTCCGCAACACGCAAAACCCGCTGCTGTACGGCATCGCCGCGATCATCGCCATGCTGCATGATGTCGTCATCCTGGTCGGCATCTTCTCGATTCTCGGCTGGGTAGACGGCGTTGAGGTGGATGCCCTGTTCGTCACCGCCGTACTCACCGTGATCGGCTTCTCGGTTCACGATACGATCGTCGTGTTCGACCGTATTCGCGAGAATCTCGGCCATCGTGCCGGCCGGTCGTTCGAGGAGGTCGTCAACTACAGCGTAGTGCAAACGGTTGTTCGCTCGTTGAACACATCCCTCACCGTCGTCTTCACGCTGATCGCGCTCTATCTCTTCGGCGGCGAATCGACGCGCTGGTTTGTCTTCGCGCTGCTGGTCGGGATCGTCTGCGGAACGTATTCCTCGATTTTCAACGCCAGTCAGGTGCTCGTTGTCTGGGAAAACCGTGAGGTCCACCGCTTCATCGCGCGACTTCGCGGTGGCCTTCAGCGTCAGGCCACCACTCGAGTCTAGTCGGATCGAGTTCGCGGGGAGCGTCGATGACGGAATCGCTGAGAATTGGTGTGATCGGCGGCGGAATCGCCGGGCTCACGGCCGCGTATCGCCTCGCGGGCGATGGCCACGACGTCATACTTTGGGAGCGCGCCGAACGCCTGGGTGGCCAGGCCGGCGCCTTCCCGATGCTCGGCACGGCGCTTGAATATTTCTATCACCACCTCTTCACGAGCGACCGAGCGATCGTCGACTTGATTGATGAACTTGGGATCTCCGATTCGCTGATCTGGCCGACATCAAATGTCGGCTTTTTCGCGGACGGCAAGATCTACCCGCTTTCCAGCGCGACGGATCTGCTTCGCTTCGATGCCGTCCCGCTGATCGATCGCATTCGCATCGGCCTCGTCACCCTCTATTTGCAGAAGACGAAGTCGTGGAAAAAGTTCGAGCGTGTCACCACCGCAAGCTGGCTGCGACGGGCGATCGGCAGCCGCGCCTTCGACAAGGTCTGGGGCGCTCAGCTGCGTGCCAAGTTCGGCCCGCGCTACGACGAAGTCGCCATGGTCTGGTTCTGGAACAAGATCTTCCTGCGCACGCAGTCGCGGCGCTCACCGCTCGAAAAAGAACACCTCGGCTATATTCTGGGCAGCTTCAACGTCCTGATCGATCGGCTCGGCGAGGCGATCGTCGAGCGTGGTGGCGTCGTCAAGGCAGGCGTCGGTACTGACGCCATCACAAGGGTTGACGACCATTGGGTGGTCAAGACGTCCGAAGGCGAGGAGATCGAACGCGATATCCTCATCGCCACCGTGCCATCGCCGATCCTGCTCCGCCTGGTGCCGGAGTTGCCCGAAGAGTACAAGCGCAAGCTGACCGGCGCGATCTATCAGGGTGCGATCACGATGATCCTCCAGTCGCGACGGCCGCTCTCAAACATTTACTGGCTAAATATCGGCGATCCGTCGGTGCCCTTCACCGGCGTTATCGAACACACCAATCTGATCAGTCCCGATCATTACCAGGGTTGGCACCTGATTTATGCCGGTAAATATGTCGAGCAGGATCATCCGTATCTCACGATGAGTGACGAGGAACTGTTCGAGGAGTACATCCCCTACCTGCAGCGAATCAACCCCGAATTCGATCGCGACTGGATCGAACACTACTGGGTCTTTCGCGAACGCGCGGCGCAGCCGATCATCACGCTTCACTATTCCGATCGGATTCCGAGCCTGCGCACGCCGCTTGCCGGCCTCTACCTCGCCAATACGTCGCAGATCTACCCGGAAGATCGCGGCACGAACTACAGCGTGCGGCTCGGCAATGACGTGGTCGACCAGGTGCGCCAGGACATCGGCAAGTCGCAACGGGACGCCGCACAGTCGTCGTGAATTGAACGCGTGCGCCGCGAATGATATAGTGTCGAGTGCTTGAGCGCCCGTAGCTCAGTGGATAGAGCGCTTGCCTCCGGAGTAAGAGGCCGCAGGTTCGAATCCTGCCGGGCGTACCCGCTATACAATCAGAACGTCCGATGAACCCTCCGGCGGTGGCGCCGGGCGGGCTGGTTTCGTGTGCACTGCGAGCATCAGCGCGTGGCAAGGAGTGGAGCGGCTGCATACGTTCCTGGTCGTGCTCGACCTGGCGGGCACGTTCGTTTTCGGGTTGAGCGGTGCGCTGGTCGGCGTACGCAAGAAGCTCGATCTCTTCGGCGTGCTCGTGCTGTCGTTCGCCGCAGCCAACGCCGGAGGGATCACCCGCGACCTGATTCTCGGCGCGGTGCCGCCACCGGCAATCCGCGACTGGCGTTACGTCGCGGTTTCGCTCATCGCCGGACTGCTGACGTTCTATTGGTCGGGGATCATTCAGCGGAGACGAAGCGCGATACTCCTGTTCGATGCCGCGGGGTTGGCGATCTTCGCGGTCAGCGGCGCGCAGAAGGCGCTCACCTTCAACCTCAATCCGCTCGGGGCGGTCCTTCTTGGGATGCTCACGGGAATTGGTGGCGGCATGCTGCGCGATGTGCTCGTTTCCGAGGTTCCCACCGTCCTGCGTTCCGAGCTCTACGCAATCGCCGCCCTCGCCGGTGCCGCGGTCGTCGTCGGCGGTCACATGCTCAATCTACCGGTCGGGCCGGCGGTCCTGGTGGGCGGGCTTCTCTGCTTCGGGCTGAGGGTGATCGCCATCCGGCGCGGCTGGCAGCTTCCAACGTCGCGGCAACGCGTTCATGACGATCAGCTGAAGTAAGCGGGAGACAAACTAGTGTGGGGCCGTATGTGATTCTTCGACGTGCCACTCCTGGGCGAGGAGGTGGCGGCGGCGAGAACGTACCCGGACGAGGCGTGCCCAGAACGTGGCAGGCCCAGCGACGAGAACGGCTCCGATGGTAATCCACAGGACGTGACTTGCCACCACGAAGAGGACCGCATGCCAGGACGACATGTAGATCAGAATCGCCACCAGCGTGAACAGCTTGAAGGCAGCGAGGATCCCAAAGTAGGCATACATGGCGCGCCGGTCGTCCTGCGGTTCCATGTTCTCCAGTCTACACGCTCCCCACGGACGGTCCAATATCTCGATCATCGCATTGTCGCTGCCAACCAGTCACCGAGGTGCTGGACACCTGTGTACGTACGCTATATACTGGCGGTATCAACGGCACGCATTCAACCGGATCGAATCGTGCCCTGCGCGGCCGGCACCGTCTAGAGTAAAATCGCTAGGAGCGCAAACACGATGACTGCCAAGCCGATTCCAGCATTTTGGCGCGGAGCGTTACACGGCAGAGGTCGAACCGAGCGGATCTCGGATTGGATTGCACGCACCTGGCAATGGCGGCCGTCAATGCTGGCCAAGTGGCGCGGCGAGTATCTCTCCCGCTTCCAGCGTGCGTTGGCTGGCGAACCAACGGGGCTTCGCGCGGGTGCGAACGCTGCTTCGGCCAATACCACCCGAGCAGGAGGGATGCTCATGATCTTTCGGAAGGAGAGCCGGGGAGAATCGTTCCAACGACAGGTCTCCGGCCTGCGCAAACAGGCACAGTCCGACGAAGAGCTTGGCACCGACGAGTTTCGCTATGACGAACCTCAAGATACATCGCAATTCACCACGACCTCCGCCTCCACTGAGGAAGAGACCTACGGACCGACCGCCAGCAGCGCGGAATCGAACCCAACCCAGGCGATCGCGGGTGTGCAACCGAATTACCGCCCAACATGGCAATCAGCCGATTCCACGACGAGTGTCATCGCCGTCAACGCCAATTGGAACGGAACGCTGCGCACCGAAGGATCGATCCACCTGCACGGCAAAGCGGAGGGCGAGTTGCACGCCGCGAACGACGTGTTTGTGGCGGAAGGGGCCGAGATCGACGCCCATATTTTCGCCGATAACGTCGTGGTCGCGGGCGTTGTGCGCGGCAAGATCGAAGCGCGCGGGCGACTCGAACTTCTCCCGCAGGGACATGTGTCGGGCGATGTGAAGGCGCCGAGACTCATCGTCCATGAGGGCGCCCAGCTCTCCGGGCAACTCAAGATGGAATCAGGCTCGACAAGCCCGACCTATTCGACCGAAGCGGCGACGCCGAAAGGGCGAACTACGCGCTAGGCTGCCCCGGCAGCATCCTTGGAGGGACGGAGATGTCGTATCGACCGACGGGTGCCGGGTACGGTGAAAATTCGGGTCAGGCGACCGAAGCATATAGCCTGGTCGATCGCCATTCGAATGTAGAGGGCACCTTTACCACCGACCGCGACTTGCGTATCGAAGGCGTGTTGCGCGGCACGGTCAAGTGTCAGGGGCTCCTCTACGTCGCCGAGGGGGCGGATATCGACGCCACGGTCGAAGCATCCAGCATTGCCGTCGCCGGCCAGCTGCGCGGCTCGGTCACCTGTCGGGGCAAGCTCCAACTGATGCCGACCGGGCGCGTCTACGCGACCGTCGTCACTGAGAGCCTGGTCATTAACGAAGGAGCGGTCCTCGAAGGCGAATTGCGCATGGAATCAGCGCCCGCATCGCACGGCGTCGTCTCCTCGACCGCTTCTGAGAGCGCCGACAGCGGACAGTCGGTCCTTCGTCGATTCGGCGGCGACGAGGAGGAAAGCCTGCCCGGCCAGCGAACACGCCAGAGCACCGAGTCGTAACCTCCCCAACCGGTTGAAGGCCGTCCTGCGCCGGTGGCGTGACCGGTAAATCTGCGTGCTATAATGTCGTCGACGGCTGGGGCATTAGAGTCGCTCGCTCGGTAGCAGGACACACCGCGTCCTGGGATCTCTCTGCACTCTGTTGACCTCGGCATCGTTTCCCCAGTCGACAGAATGCCGCAGGGAGGGGACTGCGTGACTGTCCGCAAATGTAGTACGTGTAAGCATTATGAACCGGCTCCCATCTGGCGCAAAGGATGGTGCCGTAACCCGCTGCTCTTTTCGCCGCAACAGAGTCACCTCGTGGGGGAGGATGACCTTGATTGCGACCGGGGAATGGGAAACTACTGGGAACCAATCGATGGACCGATGATGGGCTCCACGGCACGCAACCCGCTGGTAACCGAGAATCATACGGAGCAGCCAGCGGCGATCGCCGCTGCGAGCGGGCCGGTGAACATGGCATCGGGGCGTTCGGCTGGGATCCGGCCGAACGCGAATCGGACGACCAACGACCGAGGAGGTGAAATGAGCCAGTATCCACCATCGGGGCCACGAAATACGTTCGATGATTTCGACGACGATGATGACATGGCTCACTCCGGCACGCCGTCCGGTGATCCTTCGCGGCCATCAGGAGGCGGTGGCGGCAATTTCACATACTATCCGGAAGAGCGCTATTGGACCGATTACCTGCGCATAGCCGCGCCCGTTCTCGGCGTCATTATCCTCCTCGCGCTTGCCTGGTTCTGGCTCAGTCATCTGATCGGCGGGAACGGTACCGCCGTCGATATCACCCCGTCCGCATCATCAAACCCACCAATTTTCGCCGCCAGCCCGACCGCAAATTCTGCGACGGGCACGCCGATGGTCGTCGCCACCGCGACGGCGCCGGGGGCATCCGGCACGCCGAGCTCGACGGCTGAAATCACCAACGGCGCGAATGTTGTCGTCGCCAACACCAATGGGGATGGCGTCAACATGCGCGATGCCGCCTCAACAACCGGTAACGTCGTCGCGATGCTGCCCGAAGGGACGGCATTGACGGTCACCGGTGATTCCGTTAAGGCGGAGGAATATACATGGTGGCCGGTTAAGGACGCCGACGGTCATTCGGGCTATATTGCGTCTAATTTCCTCCAGGTAGCGCCGTAACACGCCGACCGGTCGCAAGGCGGTGGTGTGCTATACTGATAGATGGCTGCGTAAGCGGCTTAATTTCACGCGCCCGGACTAATCCTGGTGTGCCGCGAAACGCGCGGTCCTGGATTGGGTTGAACGGCGCGGTCGTTTAAACACCAGGAAGGACAGACCCGTTGGTCACTACGACTGCCAGCGAGGAAACTCGCGTCACCATGAAGGCGCTCCTCGAAGCGGGCGTGCACTTCGGGCACCAGACGAAGCGCTGGAACCCAAAGATGCGACCGTATATCTTCACGGAGCGTCACGGTATTCATTTCATCGACTTGCAGCAGACCGCGCGCCTTCTGAAAGAGGCGCAGGATTTCGCGCACGAGATCGCGGTTAATAATGGCCGCATCATCTTCCTCGGCACAAAGAAGCAGGCGCAGGACACCGTACGGACCGAAGCGGGCCGCTGCGGCATGTCCTATGTCGATCGTCGCTGGCTCGGCGGCACGCTCACCAACTTCGTGACCATCCGCTCCCGGCTCCGCTACCTCCGCGAGCTTGAGCGTCGCGTCTACAGCGGCGAGCTCGAGAGCCTGCCGAAGCAGGAGCAAGTGAAGATCCAGCGAGAATTGCAAAAGCTTCAAGAGTCGCTGGGCGGTCTGCGAGATATGACGCAACTGCCGTCGGCCCTCTTCATTGTCGATCCGAAGCGCGAAACGATCGCGGTTGCGGAAGCGCGACGCCTCGGTATTCCGATCATCGCCATGGTCGATACGAACTGCGACCCGGATCTCGTCGACTACGTGATTCCGGCCAACGACGATGCGATCCGCTCGGTGCGATTGATCACATCGCGCATTGCCGACGCCGTCATTGAGGGCCGAACGGAACAAGAGAGCACGCTGGCGAGCGAGCCGGGCATGGAAGCCCAGTATGACGAGGCGTCATACAACTTCAGCGACGACGATGACTCCGACGATTCGGATTCGGACTCGAGTTCGGAGACGAACCCGGCCGGCCGGACAGGCGCTCGCCGCTAAGCACAACAGCGGACGGTTCCAGGGGCCGGCGCAATCGCCGGCCTCACTTCGATCACCGATTGAATTTTCAAGGAGGAACTGTGCAGATCACCACGAAAATGGTGAAGGATCTTCGTGAGCAAACGGGCGCCGGAATTATGGATGCCAAACGCGCGCTCGAATCGGCGGATGGCGACTTCACCAAAGCGAGCCAGATTATCCGACAGCAGGGCCTCGACCGGGCGGAGAAGAAATCCGATCGCACGGCTTCGCAGGGACTCGTCTGGTCCTATATTCATGGCGGGCAGGCCGGTCAGAGCGGCGGGCGCATCGGCACGCTCGTGGAAGTCAACTGCGAAACCGATTTCGTCGCGCGTACCGACGATTTCCGCACGCTCGCTCGCGATCTGGCGATGCACATCGCGGCGACCAATCCGCGCTACATTTCGCCTGACGACATTCCGGCTGATGTGCTGGCCAAAGGCGAAGCCGAACTGGGCGACCGGGAGAAGTTTATCGAGCAGGTTGCACTGCTTGCGCAACCCTTCGTCAAAGATCCGAAGCGAACGATTCAGGATCTGATCAAAGAGCAGGTCGGCAAGCTCGGCGAGAACATTGTCGTCCGGCGTTATGCGCGCTTCGAACTCGGTGCCGAGTCCGATCCGAACCAGGAATCATAGGTCGCCCCCGGTGATCGATGAGGCGCGGCCGGACGCGAAAACGCGACGATCCCGCTTTGGTCGGGTCGTCCTGAAGCTGTCCGGCGAAGCATTGATGGGTGAGGCCGGTTATGGGATCGACCCCGCCGTCGTTACCGCCATCGCCGATCAGATCTCGCGTGTCGTGAATGACGGCGTGGAGATCGCTATCGTCGTTGGCGGCGGCAACATCTGGCGCGGTCTGGCAGCCAGCGCGCGCGGCATGGATCGCGCGACGGCCGATTATATGGGAATGCTCGCGACGGTCATCAACGGACTCGCGTTGCAAGATGCGCTCGAGCAAGCCGGAGTCCATACACGCGTTCAGACCGCCGTCGAAATGCACCAGGTTGCCGAGCCATATATCCGCCGCCGCGCGATTCGCCACATGGAAAAGGGGCGCGTCGTCATTCTGGCCGGGGGCACCGGCAACCCATACTTCACCACCGACACGGCAGCAGCGCTGCGCGCGGTCGAGATTGGTGCTGAAGTCATCCTCATGGGGAAAAACAACGTCGACGGCGTGTATGACGATGATCCAAAGCTCAATCCTCAGGCGACACGATACGCGGTATTATCGCATCAGGAAGCGCTGGAGCGGAATCTCCGTGTGATGGATCAATCGGCGCTCGCTCTCTGCCGAGAAAATAACCTTCCCATCATCGTCTTCGATCTCATGACGCCCGGCAATATCGAGCGCGCCGCGCGTGGCGATGAAGTCGGGACGCTGGTGTCGTAGCGCCGGCCTGGGCGCGGCCACTGATACAATATCGTTACCACCTGTAGCGAAAGAGGAGGATACTGATGATCGACGACGTACTCCTCGATGCCGAAGACCGCATGATCAAGACGATCGATGCGTTGAAACGCGAACTCTCCGGTATTCGCACCGGCCGCGCCGCGCCAGCACTCATCGAACGACTCGAAGTCGATTATTACGGCACGCCGACACCGCTCAATCAAATTTCCGGCATCAGCGCACCGGAGGCGCGTCTTCTTGTGGTACAACCGTGGGATCGTGGGGCCGTTGGTTCGATCGAAAAGGCGATTCGGAGCTCCGATCTCGGGTTAAACCCGACGAACGACGGTCAGTTGATCCGCATCGCGATCCCGGCGCTCACGGAAGAACGACGCAAATCGTTGGTGAAGGTTGTGCGAAACAAAGTCGAGGAATCGCGCGTCGCCTTGAGAAATATTCGCCGAGACGGTGTAACGCAGATCAAAGAGCTGATGAAAGAAAAAGAGATCGGCGAGGACGACGAGCACCGCGGCGAGCAGCAGATTCAGGACCTGACCAATCGCTATATTGGTGAGGCCGACAAGATTGGAAAGCAAAAAGAGGATGAAGTCCTCGAAGTCTGAGGCGCCATCCCATTCCGACCCCCGCCCTGCCCCCGAGACATCATCCCTGGGGGACAATGGATCATCCGCGCCCGGCCGGGCGGTCCCACGCCATGTCGCGATCATCATGGACGGCAACGGACGTTGGGCGACCAAACGCGGCCTGCCGCGGATCAATGGCCACGAAGCGGGCACTGAGAATATCCGCCGCATCACCATCAGGGCGGGCGAGATCGGCATCCGCTATCTCACGCTCTGGGCCTTTTCGACCGAAAACTGGCGCCGTCCACGCGACGAGGTCGATGGGATTTTGCGGATTCTCGCCGAGGCGATCGCCCGCGAAACCGACGAATTACACGAACGCGGCGCCCAACTCAGGCACATCGGGAGCCTCGATGGTCTCTCGCCCGAATTGCGTGACGCGATTCTCGACTCGATCGAACTCACCCGCAATAACGACTTCATCGTCCTTACGCTCGCGTTTAACTACGGTGGCCGCGCTGAGCTTCTCCAGGCGATCCGCCGCATTGTTGCCGACGACGTCGATCCAAACGACATTGATGAAGCGCTCGTCAACCGCTATCTCTATACCTGCGACATTCCCGAGCCGGACCTGATCATTCGCACCTCGGGCGAATATCGAACGAGCAACTTCTTGCTCTGGCAATCAGCCTACGCCGAATACTTTTTCACGCCGGTGCTCTGGCCGGACTTCGGTCCCCAAGAGCTGGTACAGGCCGTGAACGAATATCGGCATCGCGATCGGCGTTTCGGGGGGATCAAGCCGCCCGTCGCCGAGTGACCTTGCAGTCGGACGGGAGCGCCTCGAGGCGTGTTGCGCCAGCGGTCGATCAGTGCCATAGGCATCGTGTTATTCGCGGCTATCCCGGCGTTCGTTGGTGGCGTTGTCTTCGCGCTCGCGATGCTCGTCATCGCCCTCGTTTCGCTTCACGAGTTGACCAGCACCTACCGCATCGCCGGGTTTACCCCGTTCCGGCGGACCATGTTGATCGCCGGGGCGCTCTTCGTCATCTTCGGCGCGATCGAACCACTCAAAGCGATTCCCTGGCTCGTCATCGCTCTCCTCCTCCTGACGCTCGTTGTTCCGATGGCGCGCTCCTCATTCGCCGGTGCCGTCGCTGACTGGTCGCTGTCGTTCACTGGTATCGTTTATGTCGCGTTGCCGCTCGTCTTCGCCATCGCGCTGCGAGGAGTCGATGGTGACGCCAGCCAGGGCTGGGTGAATCAGGTGTCCGGCTGGTTCGGCACGCCCGGACGGGGACTCGCGCTCGTCGGGGTCGTCTTCGCCGTAACCTGGCTCAACGACACCGCCGCCTATCTCGTCGGTCGGAGCTTTGGCAAAACCAAGCTGGTGCCGGCGCTCAGCCCGGGGAAGACGCGCATCGGCTCGGCGGCCGGGCTACTCGCGGGAGCGTTGACCGGCATGCTGGCAGCGTGGATCTTCGGCCTGCCGATCAATGTTGTCGTCGCAGCTGTCGTGGGGTTGCTGCTTGCGATCGCCGGTCAGATCGGTGACCTGGCCGAGTCGCTCATCAAACGGAGCGTCGGAGTGAAAGACATGGGCGCGCTGATTCCGGGTCATGGCGGAATGCTCGATCGCATCGACGCGCTCCTGTTCACGTTTCCCGTCACCTTTGCTTTGGCAGAACTGCTCACACGGATTGGTTGGATGTGACCGCGAAGAAGATTGCGCTGCTCGGAAGCACCGGTTCGGTGGGCCGTCAAACGTTGGACGTTGTACGCCAATTTCCCGAGCAACTCCAAATCGTCGCCCTGGCCGCCGGTTCGAATCAATCGCTGCTGACCGAACAGGTCGCAGAGTTTCGCCCGCGCTTCGTCTCAGCCGAATGCGATCTCGCGGTACCGGACGGATCGTTTGCGGAATGCGGTCATGGCGTTGACGGACTCCTAACCGCGGCCACCCTGGCCGAGGTCGATATCGTCGTTGTCGCCACGTCCGGTCACGCCGCGATCTTGCCGACGCTGCGCGCGATTGAGCATGGGAAAACGATCGCGCTCGCCAACAAGGAAGCGATCGT
>JAICWZ010000365.1 GCA_025966355.1 Thermomicrobiaceae bacterium | reverse complement strand
GCGCCGGGTTTGATCAATCAAACCCCTACGTAGGGTGCGTCATTGATGACGCCCGGCCGATGTGCGCATGCACGAGGCGTGTCTCGCCTAACCGCCGCGCTAATCCGCGCTAAACAGGCCATCTTCCTTCATCTGCGCTACCGTCGCTTCGAAGGCGGCGACGGTCTTCTCGACATCGTCGTCTGAATGCGCCGAGCTGAGCAAGCCGCCGGCGTGGAAGAAATCGACTCCGTGGTTCAACATGCCCATGTTGAGGCAATAGTTGAGATCCGAGGCCATGCCTGATTTGAGATTCTGCGGATCGACCCCTTCCGGGATGTGAATATCGCCACCGGTCTGGTTGCCGCACGTCTGGCCGAGCATGACGTGGAAGACCGACGCCTCGCCCCAGACGAAGCCGGGCACATCGTGCCGCACGATCACCTCGTTGAAGCCGGATCGAATCGCCTTGGCGATACGGTCGGCATGCTGTTGCACGCCGGGATCGGCAACCAGTGCCAGGCAGGCGGCACCGGCCGCGGCGGAGAGCGGATTGGCATTGTAGGTGCCGGGATGGGCGACCCGCTTCCAGGCGGGATCATCCTTGAAATTGAGCACCTGCATGATGTCGGCCCGGCCACCGACCGCGCCGCCCGGCAGGCCACCGGCCACGATCTTCGCCATCGTCGTCATGTCGGGGATGACACCCGAAGAAACCTGCTTGCCGCCCGGCGACCAGCGGAAGCCGGTGATGACCTCGTCGAAGATCAGAATCGTGTCGTGCTTCCTGGTGATCTCGCGCAGCTGCGCCAGGAAACCGTCCGGTACCGGAATCGTCGCGTACGAGGCGCCGCTCGGCTCCAGAATGACCGCCGCGACATCGCCCTCGGCCAAACGACGATCGACGAACTCGAGGTCGTTGACCGGCGCCACGACGACCGTGTCGAGCACTGCCTTCGGCACGCCATACGGCGGAACGTTGTCATGCACGTTCTGCTCGCCCGGCAGGGCGTAGTCGTGCCAGCCGTGGAAGTGGCCGGCGAACTTCATGATCTTCTCGCGGCCGGTCTTCGCACGGGCGATGCGCATCGCCATCATCGTCGCTTCCGTGCCGGAGGAGGTGAACTCAACCTGCTCGGCCGACGGGATCAGGCCGTGAATCCGCTCGCCCCACTCGACTTCCAGCTCGTGGCTGCCACCGTAGTGCGTGCCGCGCTGCAACTGTTCGGAGACCGCCTCCACAATGCCGGGGTGCCCGTGACCGAGGATGAGCGCGCCATGCCCCATGGCATAGTCGATGATCTGATTGCCATCGACATCCCATTTCTTCGATCCAGTGGCGCGCGTCATGTACAGCGGGTATGGCTTCATGTAGCGGACATCATGCGTCACACCGCGCGGAATCGCGGCGACCGCGCGCTTGTACAGCTCCGCCGACTTTGGATGCTTCTGATAAAACTCTTGCTCGAACCGTTGGGCTTTCGCCGTTGCCATCGCCTTCATCCTCTCTCCGAACCAGAGCAAACCGCCCTGCGCCTGCGCCCCCGATTATCAACGACCGCCCCATGAACTGTCCACTGACCCGTCATGGAAACGAGAAGTACCGGATCATCTTGACGCTCGGAAAGCTGCATGGTACGTGTCAAACAATGCTGTCAGGCTGGATCGGGATTGAGTGACGGGATCACGCATGAGACTCGCCTCGCTGCCGCGCATCCGGTTAGCGCATCTCCCCACACCGCTCGAAGAAGCGCCATTTTTGAGCGCGGCACTCGGCGGGCCGCGCATCTTCATCAAGCGCGACGACTGCACCGGTCTCGCCCTGGGTGGCAATAAGACGCGCAAGCTCGAATATCTGATCGCCGACGCGCAGTCGAAAGGCGCCTCGGTCGTCATCACCTGCGGCTCCGATCGCTCGAATCACTGCCGCCAAACTGCAGCCGCCGCGCGCGTGGCCGGCATGAAGTGCGTGCTCGTGCTCAACAGCACGACCGCGGAACCGGCCATTCAGGGGAATCTGCTGCTCGACCGCATGCTCGGCGCCCAGATTCGATTTGTCGGGAGCGAGGCGGAGCGCGACCCGATGATGGAACAGGTCGCCAGTGAATATCGTGAACAGGGCGGCGAACCGTACATCATCGCGAATGGCGGGTCGGACCCGATCGGCACGGCCGGCTACGTCGCCGCCATCTTCGAACTCATGGAACAGCTTGATGATCTCGGCCTCGAACCGTCGCATCTCTACACGACGAGCAGCCTCTCCGGAGGGACACACGCCGGTCTGGCAATTGGCGCGGCCATCGCCGGAGCGACCTTTCATGTGCAGGGAATCGCCATCGAGGGAAGCGAAGATGAGGTGCGGGCGGTCGTCTTGCCACTGGCCAACGCTACGGCCCACTATCTTGAAAGCGACGCCGTCCTGACCCCTCACGATATCCGCATCGACGCGAATTACGTCGGCCCAGGCTACGCGATGAATTCCGACGCCTCGCTCGACGCCATGAACACGGTGGCACGCACCCAGGCGATCCTGCTCGATCCGGTCTACACGGCCAAAACGATGGCCGGTCTCATCGGCCACATCAAAGCAGGTCAACTCGGCCCAGCCGACATCGTCGTCTTCCTCCATTCCGGCGGTAGCCCGGCGCTCTTCAGCGAGGGCGCGGCGCTATTGGCAGCGCTCGAAGCCCGCGGAATCTAACGCATTTCGCGATCTTCATCGTCCGGTAGGGGAGCAACCGGTGTGCTCCCACGGTCGCCGTTGTTCCGGCGACCGCGTCCGCCCCGTGCGAGCGCCACCAACGTTCATCCGAAGGCCGATGAACGCTGATGATGCGCGTTTCCCACGGCACGCGTACCAGGGTCACGTCGTGATTCCAGCGTCGACTTGTTCCTTCGACGATGCACCATCCGAACCACGGGCGGTCGCCGGAACAACGGCGACCGGCGGGAGCACACCGGTTGCTCCCCTACCGGAGGGGGGGAGCGTGTCGGGTTCCCGAAAAAGGCTGATTCCTTGCCCCAATTGGTAAACTTAGGACGTGGAGACAACGCGAACGCTTACCTACGTGGACGTGGCAGT
>JAICWZ010000080.1 GCA_025966355.1 Thermomicrobiaceae bacterium | reverse complement strand
GATGAAAAACGAGATTGTCGAGGGGATTCGCCAGGCGATGCCGATCGACGGCGTGCTGCTCGGCATTCACGGCGCCATGGCGCTGGAGCATAACGACGATGGCGAAGGTCCGCTTATCACCGCGATTCGCGAGGTCGTCGGTCCGGACATGCCGATTGTGGCGCCGCTCGACCTGCACACCAATCTCTCCGAAGAGATGATGGAGGAGGCGACCGCCTTCGTCGGCTACAAGGAGTACCCACACGTCGACACGCCGGAAACCGGCTCCCGCGCCATGGAGATCTTGCTCGGCACGATCAAAGGCGAGATCAAGCCGGTGATGGCACACGTCAAGCTGCCGCTCATCGCGCCGAATCAGTCGATGGTCACCACCTGGCAATCGCCGTTGAAAAAAGCGATCGACCGGGCGCGTGAGATCGAGCGCGAGCCGGGCGTCGTCGCGGCAACCGTCCTCGGAGGTTTCCCCTTCTCTGACGTCCCATACACGAGCGTCGCGACGATCGTTGTGACGAATGATGACAAGGCGCTCGCGAAGAAATATGCCAACGAGCTGGCCCAAATGTGCTGGGACCTGCGCAAAGACTTCACGATTCATCCGACGCCGATCAAGGATGCGATCGCCGAGGCGATGGCGGGCGAGCCGGGCAGCGTCTATGTGCTGGCGGACATCTCCGACTCCGGCGCCAGCGGCACGGCCGGTGACGGCACCGCCGTGCTCAAAGGACTGCTGGAAGCGAACGCCAAATCCGCCTCGATCGCGCAAATCATGGATCGCGCCGCCGTTGATGCGTGCATCGCGGCCGGAGTCGGCGCCACCGTGACGCTCAGTGTCGGCGGCAAGCACGACGGTCTGCACGGCGAGCCTGTCGAAGTAACCGGCATGGTTCGGCTCATCCACGAAGGGTCGTTCATCAATGCCGGACCAATGGGCGCCGGGACGCTGTCGAGTCGGGGTCGCACCGTCGTACTCGAAATCGGTGGGCGTGACGGCATCGAACTGCAATTGACCGATTTGCGCGGGCACCCGAGCGATCTCAACTTCTTCCGCGCCTTCGGCATCGAGCCGACGCAGCGGCGCATTCTGGTACTCAAGAGCGCGGCCCACTTCCGCGCCGCGTTTGAACCGATCGCGACCAAGGTGATCGAGGTCGAAGCGCCCGGCATCAGCAGTCCGAACCTGCACAGCTTCGACTACAAGAATCTCCGTCGTCCAGTCTACCCACTCGATCCGGACACGACCTGGACACCAGAGGAAGGCTAAATAGTTGGAGACTCAAGCCACCGAGATTCAGGCGTGGATCGACGCTCGCTCGGAGGAGATGGCGGCGCTGCTTATTCGGCTCGTCGCTGAAGACACGGAAAACCCGCCGGGACGCGGCCTGGGGCAGTGCGCCGCCATCCTGCACGAGGCGATGGACAGGCTCGGTCTGTCGCCCGAGACCGTCGCGGTGCCGCCGTCGAATGCGCTCGAAGAACCGTGCGTCGTGCTCGGCTCGGTTGGCAACGGTCCAAAGCTCGTCTACTTCCACGGCCATTTCGACGTCGTTCCGGTGCAGGATCGCGCCCAGTTTCGGGCCGAACGCAAAGAGGGCCGGATCATCGGACGCGGTACCGCCGACATGAAGGGCGGCATCGTCAGCATGCTCTACGGAGCTGCGGCGGCGCGGGAACTCGATCTGCTGGGTGACGGCCGGATCGACATCCATCTCGTCTGCGACGAAGAGACGGGCAGCGTGGCCGGATCCGGCTATCTGCGCGAGCATGGACTGATCGAATCTTCCGCGCTCGCGATGGTGACGGCTGAACCGAGCAGCGGCAGCATCTGGAACGCGGCACGCGGCGCGGTCAGCCTGCGTGTGTCGCTCCGAGGGAAAGAGGCGCACGTGGGGCAGGCAAACCTCGGCGTCAATGCCTTTCAGCAAATGCTGCATGTCGCCGGACCGCTGGAAGACTACGCGCGGGAGATGATGGAGCGACATACCGGCTTCAGCATGGACCCCAACGATCCGCGTGGTTCGATGGTCGTCGTCGGCGGCATGTCGGGCAGCGGCTCGAATTTCAACGTGGTGCCCGGCTCAGCCTGGTTTTCGGTCGATAGCCGCTTCAATCCGGAGGAGGATATCGAGGTCGAACTCCATCGGATGCGCCAGATCATCAATGAGGCGGCCGACAAAATCGATGCGGACGTGACGATCGACGTGACGCAGTTTCAACCATCAGCCGGCACTGAAGCGACGCATGCGGCCGCCCGATTGCTGGCGGCAAGCATCGAGGAGATCACCGACACGCCGGCACGGTTCGAAATGTGCGCGGGTGTGCTCGATGTGCGCTGGTACGCGCAACTCGGCATCCCGGCGTTCGGCTATGGCGCCGGACGCCTCGACGTATCGCACGGCCCACGCGAATACATTGATGAAGCCGCGATGCGGACGTGCGCGGCGGTCTATGCCGATTACGCGCGGAGGCTTCTCGCCTGAGAATCCCCGCGCTTCGGCGCATTGGCTGTACGGAGAAGCGGCGGTGTAAAATCGCGGCCATTACACGACCGTGCGATTCGGGTCCACACCGAGGAATGAACGGAACACCCGCTTCATGCAACCCGCCTTCACCGCTCCCTCCGCCACCGGCGGAACCGCCGCACGTAACATGGACACCGACCAGATTCGACTCCCCCGGAAATCCCTTGGTGAGCGCCTTGCCCACGGCTTGACCGTCGAGAATGTGCTTTACACGGCGATCTTCGTCGTTGCCTGCCTCACCCGTTTCTGGGACCTCGGCTCACGGGCGCTTCATCATGACGAATCGCTGCACAGCTACTTCTCCTGGGTCTTCGCCGAAGGCAACGGCTACATTCACGATCCGTTGATGCACGGACCGTTTCTTTTTCACGCGACCGCGCTCATGTATCTGCTCTTCGGCTCAACCGATGCCGTGTCGCGCATCTTCCCGGCAGCACTCGGCGTGCTCACGGTCATGCTCCCCTGGTTCTTGCGCAGCGATCGACTGCTCGGCCGCTGGGGGGCGCTGACGGCCTCGGCGCTGTTGCTTATCTCGCCATCGATCCTGTATTACAGCCGCTTCATCCGGCACGACATCTACCTCATCGCCGGTACGCTCGTGCTGTTTATCGCGATCGTGCGCTATCTCGAAAAGCCGGAGGCGCGCTGGGCGATCACCGGAGCGCTCGCGATCGGCTACATGCTGACCACCGAAGAGGTGAGCTTCATCGTCCTCTTCGTCTTCGCCACCTTTCTCGGTATTGCCATTGCACTCAAGATCGCTCCGTCGCTGCTCGGCGTCGCCGCCGGGGCGGGCATCGCCTTTCTCGCCACGTCACGCGTGTTGCACGCGCTCGGCGCGCCACCGCTGCCCGGCATCCCCTGGGATCGTCCAACCGGCCGGCAGATCGAGCAGTTCGCCGTCAAGCTCTTCGAGCATCCGGTCGTCATCGCGGCGCTCGGCATCGGACTGCTGGCGATCGTTATCAGCCTCTGGCTGCTCGATCGCAAACGGCCGCCGGAAACCGGATGGATCGATGGCGTCTTTGGCGACGCGCCCCGGGGCTCGACCGCCTCGGCGCTGCACGAACTGCTGGGCGAGCGCCGGGGTCTCTGGATCGGCATCGCGGGCGAGGTCGCGATCTTCGTCGTCCTGTACACCACCCTCTTCACGAACATGGCCGGGCTCGCCAGCGGCACCTTCGGCGCGCTCGGCTACTGGCTTGGCCAGCAGGGCGTGCAACGTGGTCAGGAGCCATGGTTCTACTATCTGATCCTGCTGCCACAATACGAATACGTCGCGGCGCTCATCTTCCCGATCGCGGTCGCCCTCACGCTCTGGCGCATCGTGCGCGCCTGGCGCTCCGGTGTCTCACCCGACCGGCGCACCTACGTCCGGGGCTTCCTCATCTACTGGTCGTTCGGCATGCTCGCGGTGCTCTCCTGGGCCGGCGAGAAGATGCCCTGGATCGTGGTGCATATCGCGTTGCCGATGACGCTCCTGGCCGCCGCCACCATCGGCGACGGCATTGAGCGGCTCGAACAACACTGGTGCCGGTGGTCACCGGGCGTGCGGCGCGATCTCGTCATCTTCGGCGGCGCGGTCATCGCACTGCTCGGCACCGCGTTCCTCTCGCTCGCCTGGGCCAGCGACGGACCGTACACCACAGCCAGCGGAGTCTACGAGCGAACACTCCGCGCTGGTGTCACCGATCACTGGTGGACCTTCGTTTACCTTCCCTGGCTCGTCCTGCTGGCGTTGCTGGCGCTGGCGATCGTCCGGCTCGGAGCGAAACGCGCATTGACGACGATCCTGATCGCCGGAACGCTTGCGTTTTCGCTCGCCCAGGTGCACGCGGAGTGGCGCCTCACCTATCGCGAGGGCGACGTACCCAAAGACATGCTGATTTATGTCCAGACATCACCCGATGTGCCGCGCGTCACCGATCAGTTGACCCAGCTTTCGCAACAGGTCAACGGCGGCATGGGGTTGTCGATCTGGTATGACGACGTCACTCAATGGCCGTTCAACTGGTATTTGAAGGACTTCCCGAACCGGCGCTATATCGGCAACCAACTGCCGAGCGATCTCGACGCGCAGGTGATCGTCGTCGCGGATAGCACGCTCACCAGCGACATGGAAGATCAGCTCAAACAGAAGTACACCTACCAGGAATATCCGATGCGCTGGTGGTATCCGGAGGAGAACACCTACCGCCGTTTTGCCTATGCGCCGAACATCACCGACGTGAACCGGCAGAATTATCAGGACAGCAGCAAACCGCCCTACTCGTTGCTCGACGTCGCGCGCAGCGTCGGGTCGAGCATCTGGTCGATGCGTGAGCCGAGCGAACAGGGGAAGATCTTCCGCATGGTCGCCTATCGCGAGGTACCGAGCGGCCTTGGCTCGGTCAACTTCCGCGTCTATGTGCGGAATGACCTCTATCCCTACTTCAACCAGATTCGTTATGACCGATAAGTCGAGGTTGCGCAGATCCCGCACTTGAGGAGGCCGAACAGGGTGGAACACGCCGAATCGTTTGATGGGCATATGAACGAGCGCGAGTTCGCGTCGGTACTTGATCGACCCGTGAGTCTCGCGTCGCTCTCGTGGTTCAGCGCCGGCTGGGTCGCGATCGCGGTTGTGGCCTTCCTCATGCGAGTCACGAACTTCTCCGCGCTGCCACTCTCATTCAGCGAGGCGAGCCTGGCCTCCAACGCATTGAGCATCGTGCAGGGCGGCACGATCCCGTCCGCGGCCGGTCAGGCACCGCTGCCTACCGTACTGACCGCACTCGCGCTCTTCCTCTTCGGATCGAGCGACGGCATCGTGCGCATCGTTCCGCTACTCGCCGGTCTCGGCTCAATCGCGCTCATCTGGTGGTTAGGTCGCTGGATCGGTCGTGGACCGGCGCTGGCGACCGCAGCCCTCGTCGCGATTTCACCCACCTTCGTCCAGGCTTCGCGCAACGCAAGCGCGGGCGGCCTGCTGATCTTCAGCTCGCTGCTGACGCTCGCGGCCGGTCTCACCTGGCTCGAACGCGATTCTCGCGGCGCGGCAGCGGTATTCGGCATCGGCGCGGCCTTGATCGTGATGTCCGATCCGATCGGCTGGATCGCCCTGCCGATCGTTGTGATCGCGCTGCTCATCCTGTCGGGCAAACGAACGGCACCGTCGCGCTCGCTCGTCCCTTTTGCGCTCGGCGCGCTCGTCACCGTCGTCATCGTCTCGACGAGTCTGTTCGTCCATCCGTCCGGCTTCTCCGATTTCTTCCGCCAGAGCCTGCGGGCGCTCTGGGATCAGCATCTGTCGAACGCAGGTGAGGAATGGCATCTCGCCTTCTTCCAGCTGACGATCGATGAGACGCTCGCGCTCGGACTCGCGATACTGGCTGTCATCTTCGCCTGGCGAGCGCGAGCGGACGACCGACCGCGCGACCTGCTCGTGCCGGGGCTGCTCGCGTGGACCGTGCTCGGGCTGATCTGCGGCTCGATTCTCGGTGGCAAAAATGTGCCGCTCTACACGCTGACGGTGCTGCCGCTTACGCTCCTGGCGGGCGTCGGACTGGATACGCTGCTACAACACATACGCTGGTCGGACGTCATCACGCCGCGTGGCCTGCTCTTCATCATTGCGGTGCCGATCACCTTCTTTGCCGCGCTCAGCACTTACGGCCTGCTCTCCAGCGATATCGGAACCGACGCCGCTGCCTGGATCTTCACGTTTATCCTGGTCGCGATCGTGATCTTCGCACCACTGCTCGCGCTGTCGATATGGATCGGCCGGTCGATGCCGGTGCAGGCCTGGGCACTCGTCGCGCTCTTCGTCGCGCTCTTGCTGGCCGGAACCGGCCTGCGCGCGGCGGCCCTGCTCCAGAGTCAGACGATCTCACGACCGGGAGAGCCGCTCACGGCCGGCGACAGCACGCCGGCGGTTGGGACGACGGTCCAGCAGATTCGCGCGGTCAGTCGCGACATGACGACGTTTTCGCAAGACGCACGTGATCCAACGGGTGGCCATGGGCTCTCGGTCGCGGTCGATTCAACGATCGCACAGCCGTTCGCCTGGTATTTCCGCGATTTCCCGGTGCTGCAGATCGTGAAGCCGAACGAGCAGTATCCTGCATCGAATGAGCCGCAGGTCGTCATCATGCGGCCGGATCACCCGACGATCCTCGCCTCGACGGACGGTCGCTTGCAGCGCACCATGACGTTGAGCACGGTACGGGCTGGCACCCTGTCAAATCCCGATTGGGGTAGTTTGCTCAGTTCGGTGATTCATCCGGATCGTTGGGAGCGTTTTCCGCATTTCCTGGTTGATCGCTCGGTTACGCGGCCCTCGGCGCCAACCAATTTCGTGCTGTCATTGCGGCAGGACGTGGTGACACAACTGTACGGCACGACGCCACCGGCCGGTAATTAGCGCAGTGGGCGGCATGCTCGTGGTCGCTAGTTCAGGAGATCCTCGACCGCGCGATAGAGGTCGTCGAGGTTGAACGGTTTTGAGAGATACGCATCGGCATGCGACGCGGCGGCGTGTTCTCTCGCCCGCGGATGCGCCGAGATGAGAATACTGCCGACGTCGCCATCGTCGTCCGATCGGTCCCGCATCTGCGTGAGCATATCCGAACCGAGACCGTCCGGCAGCATCAGATCAGTGATAACCAGTTGAGGGTGAAGATCGTCGAATGTCCGCAGCGCCGGCCCGATGGCATGCTCCGTATAGACCTCGAAGCCGGCCTCTTCAAGGACAAAGGAGATCAACTCCGCGATCCCTTGGTCATCCTCAACAACGAGAATGGTGGGATTTACAACGCCCATAACCATTATGACTCCAAATTCCAGCTTGCTCAGCGCGCGTGCGAGGCTCCCTTTCGCTGAGACTGCCTCTCGACCGACACCCCCTCATGGTCAGTCGACAGGTTATGGCTCGTAGCAACGCACATGATATGCCATCAGGCAGGCATGGTTCTTATCCGTACGTACAGCCGCTGTCCCACGGTTGTTGAACGCGCGATAATACAGACGAAACGAAGGCTGGCGGATCAATGGAACGCATCCTGGTTGTCGAGGACGATCTCAACATCGCGAATCTGCTACGCGTTTACCTTAAACGCGAAGGGTACGAGGCGCATGTGGCAAATGATGGTCGTGAGGG
>JAICWZ010000248.1 GCA_025966355.1 Thermomicrobiaceae bacterium | reverse complement strand
CCGCTTGTGCCAGGAGATCGGCCGCACAGAGATCAGGCCGCGCGCTTTCGTCAGCGATAAGCAACGTTTCGGTCGGACCGGGCAGCTGATCTATATCCACCTCGCCATAGACGCGACGTTTGGCGAGAACGACGAAGATATTGCCGGGACCGACGATCTTGTCGACGGCCGGTATCGACGCCGTCCCATACGCCATGGCGCCGATCGCCTGGGCGCCACCGACTTTGTAGACGTGGTCGATTCCGGCAATTTTGGCGGCGGCCAGGATGAGCGGTGAAACCGTGCCGTCGCGATTGGGTGGTGCGCAGGCAATGATTTCGCTCACCCCAGCCACGCGCGCCGGAACGGCTGACATGAGAAGCGACGACGGATACGGCGCGCGCCCGGCGGGCGTATAGACGCCGACGCGCTCCAGCGGGCGGAGCAATTGCCCGAGCGTTCCGGTCTCGTCGACGTGAATCCAGGAATTGCGGAGCTGTCGTGCATGGAACGCCTCGATGCGATCATGAGCAACCTGGAGCGCTTCAAGCGTCTCGGTTGGGACGCCGGCCGTCGCCTTCGCGATCTCATCCGGCGTCACTTCGAGCGCGTCAGACGACGCACCGTCGATCGCGGCGGTGTAATGTCGCACAGCGGCGTCGCCCTCGCGACGCACATCCTCAAGAATTCGATCGACGACCTCAGCCGCCGTCAGGTCCTCGCCGAAAACCGCCCGAACGCCCGCTTGAACCGCCGGTGGTAAGTCCATCGATTCGAGCCGGCGGTTGCGCAGGATGAAGCGCCGGGCTTCGGCGACGTCATCGAAGATCCGGACGATCGGTTCGCTCGTCATGCGTTTGCTTTCACTGCGTGTACCAGATGATCAAAGGCGCTTGATTGTCCGTCGAAGACGTAGTCGGGCGACGTCACGGTGATGCCGCTGCTTCCGCCGGTGCGCAGGTGATCGACGGCGGCCAGCAATCGATCGGCCGGCACGATAATCGTCACGCCGTACCAACCGCCGGATACGTCACCGCTTTTTGGAAAGACATTCGAAATCGTCGGCCCTTCTTGTCCGGCCGTCTCGAGCTGCGCCGTGACATGCCGCGCGACGGATTCCGGTGAGTCGCCGCGAACGTTAGCCGTGATGAGTCGCACATCGCGGGTGCGCAGGCGCGCTTCGATCAATTCGATGATCGGTCGGGCGATCTCGAGCCGGCAGGGCTGTTCGCGAAACGAGCGTCGTGCCGCGATCAGACAGGCCTGAGCCCGCAGGATGACGCCGCCGTTGAGCACTCGCAGCCGGTTGTCACGGAGCGTCACGCCAGTCTCGGAGAGATCGGTGATGATATCGGCATAGCCGAGGACCGGCGCCGCTTCGAGCGCGCCGTGCGCGTCGACGAGCGTGAAGTAGTTGATGCCGTGCTGATAGAGAAAATCGCGCGTCAGGTTCGGAAATTTAGTCGCGACACGCAGTGTGCGCCCTGTGCGCTTCAGGTCGATCGAGAGATCGGCCAGGTCGGCCACGGTCGTGATATCGAGCCAGCCTTCAGGCACGGCAATTACCAGCTCGCAGCGCCGAAAGCCGAGGTCATCCATCACCACGACCAGGTTCGGCTCGTCCTGACCGTTCTCGGTGACGAGATCGAGGCCGGTGATCCCCATGTCGGCGCTGCCTTCAGCGACCTTGTGGACGATGTCTTCGGTTCGTTGAAAGAGGACCTCAACGTCGGGCAAACCGCTCAGCCGCCCGACGTACTGGCGCGGATTCGGACGCCAGAGGGAGATACCGCATCGTTCGAGAAAGCGGCTTGTTGCGTCCGAATAGCCGCCTTTCGACGAGATCGCCAGACGCAGTGTTTCACTCACCGGCGGTCTCCTTCGTGACAAATTCCGGGTGTCGCAACATCTCGGTCGAAAACGTTCCGTCACCGTTGACGATGATGAGCCTGCTCATCCCGGCATGTTGCGCGTAGCGCCGGTTTCCCGAGGCCGACCGTCCGCGCACATCGAGTTCAACGATCTGGCCGCGTTCACGTAACTGCTCAGCGAGCCGGATGGCGATCACCATGGCGGACGGTTCGGCGGGAGCGATCAGGGTCACGTCGCGTCGTGATTCGTGGCGCGCCGGCAAGGCGTCGGCGATCCGTTCGAGGCCGTAGGTGAAGCCGCAGGCGGGCAACGAGTGGCGGGCGCCGAGCGTCTGCGCCAGATCGTCGTAGCGGCCGCCTCCAACCAGCTGAATCTGGTTCTCGTCGCCGGCATAAATCTCAAAGAGCATGCCGGTGTAATAGTGCAGACCGCGCCCGAGGCCGGGGCTGAGCTCGAAGGTGTTCACGTCATGGCCAAACCCTGTAAGCAGTTCGAGCACATGTTCGATACGGTCGATTGGCGCATCGGCGAGATCATGACGACGGACCAACGCGCGCAGCTCAGGCACGACATCGCTCGGAGATCCGTGGATCTGAGCCAGTTCCTGGATGAATTCGAAGGCACGGCGCACGTGTGATTCGTCGCTGTGGCGACTCATCTTGGCAATGACGCCGGCCACGATCTCCTCGGGCGTGCGCGTGCCGCCCTGCGTCTCGATGCCGATTTCCTGCAAAACGGCCAATACCCAGCCTTCGAGCTGATCGCCCGGAACTTGACTCAGCGCGGCTCCCATTTCATCAAAAAGGCTGGAGAGCCGGTCACCGCTGACCAGTCCGGCGATGTCCTGTTCAAGATCGACCTCGCGCCGTTTGCGCAGGCGCTCCATGCTCCAGATCAGCCAGTCGCGCGCGCGCTGGCGTAATGGCAGCCGATCGAGGAAATCGAGCACCAGCCCGACGTGACCCAGGACGAGGTGTCCCTGAATGCCGAGTGCCGTGAGACCGTCGAGCGCCAGATGCATCATCTCGGCGTCAGCGATCGGTCCATCGGCACCGAGCAGTTCGCAGCCGACTTCGGTGAACTGGCGCGTGCGGCCGGCCTGGGGCTTCTCGTATCGGAAAACCGGACCGGCGTAGCTCAAGCGGAGCGGCAGCGGTTCGGCCTGGAGCGAATCGACGTACATACGCAAGACCGACGCGGTGTGCTCCGGTCGCAACGCGATGTCGCGCTCACGATAGCGGAAGGCGTACATCTGCGCGATACGCTCGCCGCCCGACTTGCGGAGGAAGAGTTCGGTCGGCTCAATCAGCGGGGTATCGACCTGCCGGTAGCCATGCCGTTCCATCCGCACGAGCAGCGCTTCACGCACCGCTTCACGCGCGGCGAACGCCTCGGGACCGACATCGGCCATGCCCCTCAGTCGCTCAAGCTGGAGCCTGCGCCCGGATGATCCAGGTCGCTCGTACACGTTCGATCCCTCTGTTGCTGACGATTTTGCAGATCGTGATCCGCAACGAGCGTACGGACCACGGTCGCTCAGTCTATCACGAGATGCTCACGCGGGCGCCGTTCAGGACTACGCGCGAAGCGAGCCGTGAACCTGCCGCTTGATCTGTCGCTCGATCTGGTTCCGCAGCTTTTCGACCTCGAATTCGCGCAGCTGGCGGTCGGGAGCAGCGAATGTAACCCGATACGCCAGGCTCTTCTTCCCTTCCGCGATCGCAGGACCGCGATAGATATCGAAGAGACGCGCTCCGGCGAGAAGGAAACCAGCGCCGCTGGCGATGGCCTGCCGGACGTTTTCGGCCGGCACGTCCTCATCGACGACGACCGCGAAATCTTGATCGACCGGCTGTGAGCGCGAGATCGGGCGCGCTTGCAGTTCAGTGAGACCGGTTTCCAACAGTGCGACCAGATCGATTTCCGCGATGGCGATCCTGCCATGGTCACTGATCCCGAACTGCGCCGCGACCACCGGATGGATTTCGCCGATGATGCCGACCGGCACACCGGCCGCGCTGATTTCGGCGCTTCGTCCCGGATGCAGGCTCGCATGATCAATCGGCGCATACGTCACATCGGCGGCGCCGAGCCGCTGCAGAAGCGTGTCCGTCGCGCCCTTTGCATCGAAGAAATCGGTTTCGCGTTCGGTCGAGTAGAGTCCGGCCGGCTGCTGTCTGCCCGCCATGAGCAGCGTGACGGTCTGG
>JAICWZ010000282.1 GCA_025966355.1 Thermomicrobiaceae bacterium | reverse complement strand
GTGTCGTGATCGCCGATATCAACGGGCCGATGGCTGAGCGCACGGCCGCCGAATTGCAGGCGATCGGCCCCTGCGTCGCCATACAGACCGATGTCAGTGATGAGTCGTCGGTGGAGGCGATGGTCACGGGCTGCCGCGAGGCGTTCGGTCGTATCGATTCGCTCGTTACCTCGGCGGGCGTTCACCTGCACAAGCTGGTGGTCGATACCAGTCTCGATGAATGGGATCGACAGCTTTCGGTGCAGCTGAGTGGGCCATTTCTCTGCGCGCGCGAAGTTTCACGCGACATGCTGGCGCACGGCACGCGCGGCTCGATCGTCAACATCGTCTCGGCCGCGGCGCGTATGGGCCGGGTCAAAGGCGCCGCGCACTGCGCCTCGAAAGCCGGCCTGACGCTGCTGACACAGGTGCTGGCGATGGAACTCGGACCGCATGGCATCCGCGCCAATGCCGTCGGCCCCGGCCTGATCGATACTGAATCGCAGCGCGATGAGACCGTGATGTCAACCGCCTACAAGACGGCATATATGAAGGAGATTCCGCTCGGCAAGCTCGGCGAGCCGATCGACATCGCGGAAGCGGTGCTCTTCCTCTGCTCCGATGCCGCGCGCTGGCTGACCGGCCAGACGCTCTATGTCGATGGTGGCTTCCTGGCCGGGAACCTGTCGTTGCAAGGACTCGCTGATCTCTTCGACGAGACGCCGATGGCGCATCGGGAGGAGTGACGCGGACGAACGTGGACGTCGCGGATTGCTGATGAGGAGTGAGTGATGGAGCGTGAATTCGACGGGAAAGTCGTGGTCGTCTCCGGCGCAGCGTCGGGGATCAGCCGGGTGGTCATGACGCGGTTCGTCGAGGCGGGGGCCAGGGCCGCGATTCTGGATATCGACGACGAGTGGGGAACGGAGACCGCTCGACGGCTCGTTGAGCAGGGGCACGACGTCATTTACTGCCACACCGACGTCCGCGACAGCGGTCAGGTCAATCAGGCGATCGCGACGACGGTGGAGCGCTTTGGTCGCGTCGACATTCTGGTCCACGGTGCCGGTGTAGGTGTTCACAAAGAGGTTGTCGATCTGAGCGATGACGAGTGGGATCTGCAGGTCGACGTGCAACTACGCGGCGCGTTCCTGCTCAGCCGTGCCGTCGGACGACGTCTGATCGAGCAAGGCGAAGGCGGGCGCATCATCTTGCTCGGCTCCGGCTCGGGGAACAATGCGCGGCCGAAGTCAGGTCCACACGGTGCCTCAAAGGCCGGTGAGATCCAGCTGGCGAAAGTGATGGCGCTCGAACTCGGCAAATACAACATCACATCGAATGTCGTCTCACCGGGACTGACCGATATCTCCGGCATTTCACGATCAACGCAGCATCCGGAGTATCAGGCGGCGCACAACGCTCAGGTCGCGCTCGGTCGCTTGGCTCAACCAGACGAGATCGCCGATGCGGTCCTCTTTTTCGCGTCGGATCGCGCGCGCTTCATCACCGGTCAGATGGTCAATATCGATGGCGGCTACTCGGCCGGCAAGCTCGTGGTTCAGGGACCGCTCGAACTCACCGACTATGAAAAGGAATGGCACGCGGCTGACTTCGAGCGTAGGTCGCGCTGACGGTTCAGGAGCGTGATTCCGGCGCTCGAGGCGTTCGCCGTACGCGGAAACGGAGGTTCTGCATCTTGTAACGGACCTGGATGATCATGATCGTCGGTTGCCTTGAGGGGAGAAGCGTAATGGTACGCGAGATCGATCGTGAGTCGGAGAATGTGAACGACAGCGAAACCACCCGATTACGCCTGTCACGGCGGCAGATTCTACAGTCGGCAGCCGGCGGTGGTGTGATGCTCGCCGTGGGCGGGCTGCTGGCAGCCTGTGGCGGGAGCAGCAAATCGACCGTGACGTCGGCCGGAACGAGTTCGTCGACGAGCGCACCGGCCGCGACAACCGCAGCCAGTGCGGGCACCCCGTCTTCGGGAGCGGCAACACCACAAAGCGCGAGCGGAGGGACGGCGACGAGCAGCGGTCCCGCGCCGCAATCCGGCGGTCAGCTCATCTATGCGTTGACCAACAAGTTCGACACACTCGATCCCACGATCACGACCAATACCGACGTGATCCGTGTCGATTTCAGTATTTTCGATCCGCTCATCTGGAGCCCCAAGGCCGGTGAATTCATTCCTGGCCTCTCCACCAAGTGGGAAGTGAGCCCGACCGCCGATCAGTACACCTTCAATCTCCGCGACGACGTGAAGTTCCACGACGACACACCCTTCAACGCCGACGCGATCAAATTCACCTTCGACCGCATCGTCGATCCGAATATGAAATCGCAGGTCGCCTTTTCGTTAATCGGCCCCTACGACAGCACGACGGTGAGCGATCCGCAGACCGCGGTCGTGAAGTTCAAGTCGGCGTTCGCGCCGTTCCTCGCCTCCTGCGCACAGTCGGCGCTCGCCCCGCTCTCGCCCACGGCCGTGAAGAAATACGGAAACGATTTCAATTTCCATCCGGTCGGCACCGGGCCGTTCATGTTCGACTCGTACACGACCGACAACTTCTTGAACACGGTGAAGAACCCCAACTACAACTGGGCACCGTCGATGTTCAAGCACCAGGGCGCGGCCTACCTCGACTCGATCAAGTGGCGCATCATTCCCGAACCGGCGACGCGGCTTGCGGCGCTGCAATCGGGCGAGGTGCATTTCATTCAGGACGTGCCAACCCAGAATTACAAGGATCTCCAGAACAGCGGTTCGATCGGGCTCTTGCAAGGGGTATCAGCCGGCTCTCCGTATTCCATGATGATCAACGTGACCCGCGCCCCAAGCGACGATGTCGCCGTGCGTCAGGCGCTCGAGTGGGGTGTCGACAAGGAGGCGATGATCAAGGCGCTCTGGCAGGGGCTCTACACGCCGGCTTCCAGCATTTTGACCGACAATATGTTCGGCTACGATCCCGCAACCAAGGATATCTACCGCTACGACGCGAAGAAGGCGGGCGAAGTGCTCGACGCGGCCGGTTGGAAGATGGGCTCCGGCAACGTGCGGCAGAAAGACGGCAAGGATCTGGTACTGTCGCTCTACTACCGCTCGGACAACGCCGATTTCGTCGGCATGGCGACCTTCCTGCTCAGCATGTACCAGCCGATCGGCATCAAGATCGATCTTCACGGACTGGCGCAGGCCGGGTATTTTGACGCGGTGCGTGCCGGGGAGCACAATCTTCAGTTCTGGAACGAGACGACGACCGACCCCGATGTCGTGCGCGAGCTGCTTTACTCGGCCAATGCCGACGGCGGCACGAATCGCAACCGCTACAAGAACGCGGACATGGACAAGCTGATCGATGAGGCCGCCGGAACGACCGATCCGGCGGAACGAACGAAATATTACGCGCAGATTCAGAAGAAGGTGCTCGACGAGGCGATCATGGTCCCCTTTGCCAACGTAGTGACGCTGTTCGCCTATCAGAAGAACAAGGTGAACGGCGCGGTACTCGACTGGTCGTCCAACTTCCCATTCTTCTACGATACCTCGATGTCGAAGTAGCCGAACGCATCGAACCTCGGCGATGTTCAGCAGTCGTGACCACCCGGTCACGACTGCTGAACACGCCGATGACGCACCGGGAAGACTGAGCGGCGCGCTCCATTTCTCTCGTCCTGGCCCTATACTCTGGCTGTTGGACAACCGGCAACATCCGGAGATGGGTCGTTCGCGAGATGAAGCCAGGGAATGCTGAGACGGAACACTGGGAGCGCCGCTGGC
>JAICWZ010000320.1 GCA_025966355.1 Thermomicrobiaceae bacterium | reverse complement strand
GTTTGCACATAGGTGGGACAAATCGTGGCAGAGTTCGCGCACCTTCATTTGCATACCGAATACTCATTGCTCGATGGCATGGGGCGGATCGATCAATACATCGCCCGTGCCAAGCAGCACGGGATGCAGCACATTGCGATCAGCGATCACGGAGTGATGTACGGAGCGCTGGAATGGTACGAGGCGGTCAAGGCCGCCGAGCTGCACCCGATCGTCGGGGTTGAGGCGTATCTGGCCGAGACCAGCATGAAGGCGCGCGAACGCAAGAACTACCACCTGTTGTTGCTGGCCGAGAACGAGACCGGGTACCGCAATCTGCTCAAGCTCACCAGCAAGGCGGCCCTGGAAGGGTTCTACTACCGGCCGCGGATCGATCTCGATCTCCTGCAGCAGCACCACGAGGGTGTGATCGCGACGTCCGCCTGTCTCGGCGGCCCTGTCGCCAACAACTTCCTCCACAATCAGCCGGAGAAGGCCCGTGATTTCGCGGGGAAGCTGGCCGAGATCTTCGGTCCCGATCACTTCTATATCGAGGTTCAGGACCACGGGCTGAAGGAGCAGCAGCAGGTTAACCAGGACCTGATCCCGCTTGCCCGCTCGCTCGATCTCCCGCTGGTCGCCACCAACGACGTGCACTATTGCGCCGAGGCGGACGCGGCCGCGCAGGACATCCTCGTCTGCGTGCAAACCAACACGACAATCAACGACACGAAGCGCCTGAAGCAGGACACCAACCAGCTTTACTTCAAGAGCGCCGACGAGATGGCGCGCATCTTCGGCCATCTGCCGGAGGCGATGAGCAATACGATCCGGATCGCGGAGATGTGCTCGCTCGATCTCGGATTCAAGGGCTATCACTTGCCCGAATTCGATGTGCCGGACGGCTTCGACTCCGAGACGTACCTGCGGCACCTCTGCACTCAAGGGGTCCTGCAGAAATACGGCACGGCGGAAGGCAAGGTTGGGGAGCGGCTCGACTACGAGCTGGGTGTCATCAACTCGATGGGGTTCACGAACTACTTCCTCATCGTCTGGGACTTCGTCAAATTCGCCAAGGACAACGGCATCCTGGTCGGTCCGGGGCGTGGCTCGTCAGCGGGCAGCATCGTGACCTATGCGCTCAACATCACGGGCCTTGATCCGCTCAAGTACGAGCTGATCTTCGAGCGGTTTCTCAACCCATCGCGCATCTCGATGCCGGACATCGACATCGACTTCGCCGACGAGCGCCGTGGCGAGGTGATCGAGTACGTCGTTCGCAAGTACGGCGATGATCGCGTGGCCCAGATCGTGACCTTTGGCAAGCTAAAGGCCAAGGCGTCGTTACGAGACGTGGGCCGCGCGATGGGCTACAGCTTCGGCGACACCGACCGCGTCGCCCGCCTCGTGCCGAACGATCCGAAGATGACGATCGATAAGGCGCTCGCCAGTGTGCCGGAGCTGGCGAAGCTCTACGACGGCGACGACGCGGTGCGGGAGCTGATCGACACGGCGAAGAAGGTCGAGGGGCTTTCGCGGCATTCCTCCACTCACGCGGCTGGCGTAGTCATCTCACGCGACCCACTGATCGAACACGTGCCGCTCCAGTACGCCGGTGGCAAGAGCGGGGGCGAAGTCACGACCCAGTTCACGATGGAGCATCTGGAGGGGCTCGGCCTGCTCAAGATGGACTTCCTCGGCCTGCGGACGTTGTCGGTGCTGGGTCGGGCGGTGGAGCTGGCGCGGCAGAGCGGTCACGACATATCCCTTGAGTCGATCCCGATGGAGGACGATCTCGCCTACGAGATGTTGCGGCGCGGCGAGACGGTCGGTGTATTCCAGCTCGAAGGTGGTTCGACGACACGCATGACGATCGACGTCGCGCCGGAGAACTTCGATGATCTCACCGCGCTGATGGCGTTGATCCGGCCGGGGCCAATGCAGATGGCGCCCGAGTACATCGCGCGCCGCCACGGCCGGATGGAGATCGAGTATCTCCATGAGGGCATGGCGCCGATCCTCAAGCAGAGCTATGGCGTGGCCCTCTACCAGGAACAGGTGATGCAGATCGCCAGCGCCCTGGCCGGTTTCTCGATGGCCGAGGCGGATGGACTGCGCAAGGCGATGGGCAAGAAGCTGCCGGCGGTCATGGCCAAGTTCAAGGATCGCTTCATCGAGGGCTGTGTCGGGAACGGGATCACCAGGAAGCTGGCGCAGGAAATCTTCGACATGATCGAGCGATTCGCTGGCTACGGTTTCCCCAAGGCACACAGCGCGGCGTATGCAGTGATCGCCGCACAGACCGCCTATCTCAAGGCGCATTATCCGGTCGAGTTCATGGCCGCGCTGATGTCGACGGAAATCGGCAACACCGAAAAGAACGTCTTCAACATCGCCGAGTGCCGCCGGGTCGGGATTCCTGTCCTTCCGCCCGACATCAATCACAGCGACTTTGCGTTCACCGTCGAAATGAATGATGAGGGCGTCGGATCTGTCCGGTTTGGTTTGGGTGCCATCAAAGGGGTCGGCGCGGGGGCCATCGCGGCGATCGTCGCAGCCAGGAAGGAGCAACCGGACGGAGTGTTCCCCTCGCTCGATGCGCTCTGCAACGCGATCGACTGGAGCGCTGTCACGCGGAAGGTACTCGAGCTGCTGGCCAAGGTCGGTGCGCTGGACGTCTTCGGCGAGCGGAACGCGGTGCTGACGGCGCTGGAAGGCGTCATCGCGTCCGCGCAGGCGCGACACAAGGCGGCGGCGAAGGGCCAGATAGGGTTGTTTGGCGCCGAGATGCTGGCGGAGGCGAGCGGGGTAGCGGGGGCGTTGCCGAATGTGCCGGCCGCGGATCATCACGAAGTCCTGCGGTGGGAGAAGGAGTCACTTGGCCTCTATCTAAGTGCCCATCCGTTGAACCTGGTGCTGGAATCAGGACTGCCAGACGGCGTGCATCTCATCGCCGGTCTCGCTGATTTGCCGCCGAATCATCCGGTCCACCTGATAGGCATGGTCAACACCATTCGCCGCATCACCACGAAGACGAACCGGACCATGGCCGTGATCACCCTGGAAGATCTCTCCGGGACGATCGAGCTGGTCGCGTTCCCGGACACCTATGAGCGCTACACGTCGCAGTGGATCGAGGACCGCATTCTCGACGTGCGCGGCAAGGTCGACTTCCGGAATGATGCGCCGCAGGTGATTGGCGAGGAAGTCACGGACGACATTCCAATCCTGCCGAAGGCGGCGCCGTCGCTGCCGGCGGTCGAGGTGTCGCTGCCGCTCACCGGCGAGCGGTGGCGGGACATCGAGCTGATGCAGGCGCTGGACGGGCTGTTGCGGCGCCATGAGGGCGAGCAGGAAGTCCGCATCGTGCTGAAGCGCGGGAGCAAGCGGCAGTCCCTGCGGAGCCGGAGCCG
>JAICWZ010000197.1 GCA_025966355.1 Thermomicrobiaceae bacterium | reverse complement strand
GTGAAGACAACGCGGCGGGGTGGATCGACGGTTACGTACTGGCCGCGCGCCTGCGTTTCCTCGAAATCGAGCGCAAACTCGCCGCCCGGCACAGGATCAAGCGTGGCCGATGTGCCAAGCCACTGCACGAACAGGTCGGACTCGGTCAGATAGGGGAAGATTTCGTCGGGCGTTGCGTTGATTCTGGTTTCAAAACGCAGGGGAGCCGTCGGGTTCGATCCATCAACCACGCTGACGCTTCTCCTTGTTCGCTTCCACGACCTGCTTCAGGCGATCGAGCGCGGCCGGCCAGAACTCTTCAAGGACCGCCCGTACCGGTTCGAGCGATTCGGGCCGGAGCGCGTAGAGCCGCCGCGTGCCCTCGCGCCGCTCGCTCACCAGCCCGGCATGTTTGAGCACACGGAGATGCTGGCTGACCGCCTGCTGGGTGATCTCGAAGTGAGCGGCGATCTCCCCGGCGGCGACTTCTTCGTTTCGCACCAGGCGCAACATCCGCCGTCGCTGGGGATCGGCCAGCGCACGGAGAACGGCGTCGGTATTCGGGGCGGTATCGTCCGCGCTCGACCTCATCGCAGCTGTCATCGCGTCCTCGGTATCTTCGTTGGGTACTCGTGGGCGTTTGACTGATCGGTCAGTCATCGGTTTTCGTCCGTTCCCGGATCATCTGTATTGTGACGCGTCAAGCGAATCCGTGGCAAGGCCGGAGCGGATTCGCTGGACGGGCCGGCTCTCATTCGAAGTTGCGCTCCTTGATGTCCGGATTGAACGGGTGGTCAGTGCCCATTCTCAACGTAGTTCAGGAGGCCGCCGAGCGCTTGCGTCCAGCCGCTCCGGCAATCCTCGAAGCACTCAAGTTGCGGCGTCAAACCGTGGTGGCGGAAGTCGACGCGGGTGCCGACATCCGGTGCCGGGCTGAGATCAAAGATGATCTCCGTCCCGTCCCAGTCGTGCTCGATCTCGCAGTTGAGCACCGCCCAGCGCACGCGGGAGGCACGTTCGGCTTCGTCGACATGGAAGATCGCCCGCGTATCACCGAAGTGGATGACGAGGTCGTCGCCGGTCGCGCCGCCACCGCTCGCGGTGACCCACCAATTGGAGATCGCTGCTGGGCTGGTCAACGCATCGAACACGCAATCCGGCGCGGCGGCGACGTTGATCGTGGCGTGGTAGTCGGCGACCGGCGGTGTCGCAGCGGCATCGGTGGTATAGGGGTTCTCCGTGCCGGTCTCCACGTAGTTGACGAGATTGCCGAGTACCATCGGCCAGGCCGCGCTGCAGTCGCCATAGCAGTCAAGATCGGGCGTCAAACCGTGATGCCGGAAGCGCAGCTGCGTCTGATCGTCGCCCTCCGGCGTCAATTCGAATGTGATCGTTGTCCCCTTCCATTCGGGACTCGGCTCGGATTTCCGGACGGTCCAGCGCACGGTCGACGGGCGCGCGGCCTCATCGACGTGGATGAACTTGCGGCGCTCGCCGAAGCGGACGACCAACTCGCCGCCGGTTGTCGCGTCGCCCTTCGCCTCACCCCACCAGCCGGAAACGCCCTTCGTCGTCGTTAGCGCGTCGAACACGGCCTCCGGGGCTGCGTTGATGGTCACGATGGTCTGATAATCGCCTTGGTGCGTGGCGGGATCCACGACTGAGGCGCTCGAGCTCATGCTGCTGTCGGTCACGTTCCGCACCTCTCATATGCGCAGGACCGATGACGATCATCGATCCGAGTTCACAATCACACGCTTTCACAAGCGTTCGATTGTATTGTAGTACGAAAGCCTGACTGCGTCAAGTAGCCGGCGACGGCTTGCGACTGATGCTGATCTGGCCGAGGTCGACGCGCGGCGAGGCTTCTCGAACTCAGGTTTGTCTTGGATGAGCGGGTACTACAGCGGCAGGCGCTTGAAGACCGGCTCGGGGATGAGGCGGATGACGAGCATCACGCCCCGCCAGTACCAGGGTGAGTAGACGACATCGCGGCCACGGAGCATCGCCTGATGAATGTCCTGGCCGACCCGCGCCGGTGAGGCGAAGAGCGGACCTTTCTTCATTTGCGCCGTCATCGGCGTATCGACCATGCCCGGCTTGATCGTCACGACGTGGACGCCCGCTTTACTCAGGCGGGCACGCAAGCCGCTGAGAAAAGCGCTGAGGGCCGCCTTGGCCGCGCCGTAGACGTAGTTCGACTGCCGTCCGCGATCGCCGGCCACCGAGCTGATCACTGCCAGCGTGCCGAAGCGCTGCCGTTCCAGTTCGTTGGCGAGCAGTGTCAGGAGCGCGATCGTGCTGGTCGCGTTCACCTGCCAGTCGCGCAGCGTCGTTTCAACCGATGTCTCGCTCGCCCGCTGATCGCCGAGCACGCCGTAGGCAACCAACACCTGATCGAGCGTGCCGAGCGCCTGCTTGGCCGCCTCGACGACGCGCTCGTGGCTTTCGATCTCGGTCAGGTCGGCAACCGCCGTCTCGACCCGTGCCGCGCCACGCACGAGCAGATCGTCGCGCAGGGCGGACAGCTTCTCCTCCGAACGCCCGACGAGGAAGAGCGTCGCCCCGCCGCTCGCGAAGCGCCGGGCAACGTCGGTCGCGATGGCCGAGGTGGCGCCGAAGATGAGCACGCTGCCGGTGTGGTTCACGAGCGGTCGACGGTTCATAACGTATCCTCGCCGTTGACTCGCCGAATAAAGCTCGACGAGAAACAGGGGTCGATATATTCAGAAAACTCGTCCCAGGCCGGGAAGAACGTATGAAAACTCTCGGCGCTCATCCGTGCATCCTTGGCTGGATAGACGGCACCGCCGCTGGCCCGCACGACCGCATCGAGGCTTTCGAGCAGGTCGAGCGTCGACGTGCCGCGATAGGCGAAGTCGAGCGCCAGCGTGACGCCCGGTCGCGGAAACGAGAGCATGCCCGGCGAGGCGATCTCCCCGAACGTCTTGAAGACGGTGAAGAACGAGCCTTCGCCCGAGCGCCGGATGCGGCTGAGGATCTCCTTGATGGCCGCATTGTCGTTCTCAACCGGCACGACGCACTGGTATTGCAGGAAGCCGGCGTCGCCGTAGATCTTGTTCCAGTTGTGAATCGTGTCGAGCGGGTAGAAGAACGGCTCGTAGTGAATCGTCTTGCGCACGCGTTTGGCGACCTGCCGGTGGTAATAGACGGTGTTGAAGGCGCGCACCGTGTACTGATTGAGCAGAATCCCACCCGGCAGGTTGAACGGCACGACGAGCGGCAGCGCGCGTTTGGCATCCTCCGGCCGGTCGGGCGCCTCGCGATGATTGCCGCGCATGAAGTGGCCGCGAATATAGCGCCCCTCTTCGACGAAGCAATCGATCCAGGCGACGGTGTACTCGAAATCGTCGACGGATTCCTGCGCCAGCTCCATGAATTCGTCGAGCGATTCGAAGCGGATCTGCTCTTCGTCAATGAACGCGCTCTTGATCGGCTTCAGCTGGATCTCGGCTGAAGTGATCAATCCGGTCAGCCCAAGCCCGCCGATCGTGGCGCGATAGAGTTCGGCATTCTCTTCAGCTGAACAGATGAGCCGTTCACCATTCGAGCGCACCAGTTCGAAGCGGCGCACGTGCCGTCCCCAGGTGCCGCCCTGGTGGTGATTCTTGCCGTGAATGTCGTTGGCAATGGCGCCGCCGACCGAGACGAACTTGGTGCCGGGCGAGACGGGCAGAAACCAGCCACGCGGCACGACGAGGCTCAGGATGTCGTCGAGCCGCACGCCTGCCTCGCAACGCAGCACGCCAGTTTCGTCATCGAAGGCGATGAAGCGGCGCAGGCCGCTCGCATCCAGCAGGATGCCGTTTTTATTCAGGCACGAATCGCCATAGCTGCGGCCATAGCCGTAGGGCAGCACCGAAGCCCCCAGGGCCCCGAAATCGGGCAGCTCATCGCGCCAGTCGAGCGGAATCACGCCGCACGGCTCGACCCGGGGATAGCGCCCCCACGACTCATACGCTTTCGTTGGCGGTTGCGACACGGTTCGTTTCATGTTGGAAACGATACTACGCCTTCGGCAGCCGCTGGCACCTAGGACAAAGGTAGGTTCCGCGATTGTTGACGCGGGTTTTGATGATGATCGTGCCGCAGCGTGGGCAGGGCAGCCCTTCGCGACCATGGACGAAGGGGAACTCGCCGACCTCCGGTTGCGCTTTCGTGTTGAGAATGCGCGCGCCGCCGGTTGGCAGCGCCAGTTCGATCGAGGTGACGATCCCCTGGTAGAGCCGCTTGATCTCAGCCGGTTTGAGCGTTCCGACAAGTCGCTCCGGGTGCAGCTTAGCCTGCCAGAGGCTTTCGTCGGCGTAGATGTTGCCGACACCGGCGATGACCGACTGATCGAGCAGCGCTGGCTTGATCTTGGAGGCGGGGCGGCGCTTGAGCCGCTCGGCCAGGTATTTTCCCGTGAACTCGGGCGAAAGCAGATCGGCGCCGAGCTTGATGCTCTGCAGGTAGGCGGGTACCGCCTCGTGCGGCATGAGCCACACGCGAGCGAAATGCCGAATGTCGGTGAGATAGAGATGCGCGTCGCCCTCGAAATCGAGCCGCAGGTGCGTCGATTTATGCGGCATCGGCGCGTCGTAGGCAGGCACCGGATGGCCGGCGGCAAAACCGGAAATGCCCGAACCGCGTGCGATCAGCTGGCCGCTGAGCTTG
>JAICWZ010000173.1 GCA_025966355.1 Thermomicrobiaceae bacterium | reverse complement strand
TGGCCTGGGCGATTTCCCGGGTGATCGAGGCGCGCGGTTTTGCGTCACCGATCGTCGTGACGACCGGGACCGAAGCGCTGGAATGGATCGGCCAGAACGAGGCGGATCTCTGTGTGCTCGATCGCGATCTGCCGGATGTCAAATGGCCCGATTTCACCTTGCGCATTCGCCAGCGACGACCCGATCTGCCGATTCACATGATCTCCAGCGCCGGAACCGAAGAAGCGGCGATCACGGCGTTTCACGCGGGCGTCGCGGACTACATCCCAAAGAACGCCGCACTCTACGAAGCGGTGGTCCGTGCCGCCACGCTCGCGGATGAGGCGAAGACGAAGCGTGCGGCCCCGACACGAACCGTCGCCATCCCCGAGGGAATTCCGCCGCAACTCTTGCAGCCGACCTACCAGAATCGTCTACGCGTGATCGGCCGGCAGATCGATCTCTATGGCTACCGCATGGTGGCGGTCTATGAGGTCGAGGGGGGCTTTCTGATGCGCGCCTTCCCGCTCAGTGGCCGAACGGCGGAGGCGCTCGAGTTTCCCGATCGCGATTTCGAGCAACTCGTCGTGCAGTCGTATGTCGTGCGCGGTGAGGGCGAACGGCCGGCATCAAATTCGCCGTTGCTGCCCTCCGGCTACGAAGATTTCTTCCGAGCCATCGGTTCAGCCCTTGATCGCAACAAGGCGGATTCGGTCTCGATTTCAGAATATTCGAGCATGATCGTCGTTGGCGGCAACGTACGCGTTGAGAACTCAGCCCATACGACGCTCGGCAATCTGCAATGGGTCCTGCAAGCCGAGGACATCGCCCAGATCCTCGACGAAGGCTACCGGCGCCGCGCGGCGACCGGCAAGCCGTCCGGTAATTCCGTCGTCGACCGCATCTTCGGCCGCCAGCAACCGCAACCCACAGACCGCACCACCCGCAACCGGCGCTAACGATTCCCGCCACATTGAGCGCAAGAATTGGATAGTCCGTCATGCGTCGCGACTCTATCCTTAGTCTGTTGATGAGCGCAGCGTATGATGGGAGCGCGTTATGAGCCAGACAACGATGGAACCAACGATGCCGGGTGTGCTCGATAATGAGGCGCGCTGGCAGGCGACCGAGCAGCGGAATGCACGCTTCGACGGGCTCTTCGTCTACGCCGTCCGTTCGACCGGCATCTATTGCCGGCCCACCTGCCCCTCGCGTCGCCCACGACGTGAGCAGGTCGAGTTCTTCGATGCCTGCGACGATGCCGAGGCCGCCGGCTTCCGGGCCTGTCATCGCTGCCGGCCGCGTGATGTCGCCCGCGAGATCGCGACGACCGACGCCGTCTGCCGCTACATCGATGCGCATCTCGACGAATCGCTCACACTCGCCAGGCTCGGCGAGGTCGGCGGGTTCAGTCCGTATCATCTCCAGCGCACGTTCAAGCGCGTCACCGGCCTGACGCCGCGGCAGTACATCGAGGAGCGGCGCATGGGACGGCTGAAGGCGCGCCTGCGCGACGGCTCGGACGTGACCAGCGCGCTCTACGATGCCGGGTACGGATCGAGCAGTCGCCTCTACGAGAATGGCAACGCGCGGCTCGGCATGACGCCGAAGACCTACAGCCAGGGCGGTGCCGGAGTGGCGATCGGCTATGCCATGGCCGACACGGCGGTCGGACGGCTGCTGGTCGCGACGACCGAGCGCGGCGTCTGCGCCGTCTCTCTCGGCGATTCCGATGATGAATTGCTGGCGGCGTTACGCGCCGAGTTCCCGGCAGCGGATCTGCAACCCGTTGAGCCGTCCGCGCGGGGATGGGTCGAAGCGGTCGTGGCGTTCATTGATGGACAGGAGATCCCGGCGGATTTGCCGCTTGACGTCCGCGCGACCGCCTTCCAGCGGCGCGTCTGGGCCTTCCTGCGCACGATTCCGCGCGGCGAAACCCGCTCCTACGGCGAGGTAGCGGCCGGCATCGAGCAACCGACCGCGGCGCGCGCCGTAGCGCAAGCCTGCGCGCACAACCCGGTCGCGCTGATCGTCCCCTGTCACCGAGTGGTACGCGGCGACGGCGAACCGGGCGGCTACCGCTGGGGTGCCGCCCGGAAGTTGGCGCTCCTGGAGCGAGAGCGCGGGTAGCCGGAGCGGCCCTCACCCCCGGCCGCTCCCCGCTAGTCGTTCACATTGCGCACATCCAGCGCGTCGCGCAGGCCGTCGCCGAGCCGATTCATGCTGAGCACGGTGAAGCCGATCGCCAGGCCGGGGAAGACCGCCAGCCACCACGCCTGATGAATGAAATTGCGACTCTCGTTGAGCGCCTGGCCCCAGGTCGGCGTGGCCGGATTGACGCCCAGCCCAAGGAACGTGAGCCCGGTTTCGGTCAGGATGCCGAAGCCGACGGTGAGCGTCATCTGCACGATGATCGGCGCCGCCACGTTCGGCAGCAGGTGTCGCAGCATGATACGCCAGTCACGCACACCGATCGCGCGGGCCGCGACCGTGAAATCGGACTCACGCAGGCTGAGCACATCGCCGCGCACAATACGCGCATAGGCCACCAGGTTCGCGATCGCGATGGCGATGATGACGTTGCGCACGCCGGCGCCGTAGATGGAAACGAGCCCCATCGCCAGCACGATCGCGGGAAAGGCCCAGATCAGGTCGACGATGCGCATGATGAGATTGTCGATCCAACCGCCATAGTAGCCGGCGACGACACCGCCCGCGACACCGACGATCAGCGACAACAGCGCACCGACGATGCCGACGCTGAACGAGACGCGCGTCCCGAGGATGACCCGGCTGAGGAGATCGTGCCCGAACGAATCGGTTCCCATCGGGTGATGCAGGTTCGGGGCCGCGAGCTGGTCGAAGTCGACGTTGTCCGCCCCATAGGGCGCCAGCACCGGGCCGGCGATGGAGATGAACGTCAGCAGGACGACAAAGATCAGCCCGAGGTACGCCTTCTTTTCGGCCCGGATCCGTCGCCAGAACCGGCTTCCCTGGGCGGTGCGCTGATCTTGCAGCCGCTCAAGTTGCTCCCTGGCGGTCAGGTTCCCGACAACGGCCGCGCCGGCGAGTTTACTCGATTGCTTTTCAGCCATAACGTATCCTTGGATCGAGGAACGTATAAAGAATATCCACGACAAGATTGGCCAGGACGAAGAACAGGGTGATAAGCAAGATCACGCCCTGCACGATCGGGTAGTCCTTGGCGAAGATGGCCACCGTGAGCAGCCGTCCGATGCCGCTGATCGAGAAAACCGTTTCGGTGATAACGAGACCGCCGAGCAGCCCGGCAATTGAGAGGCCGGCAACCGTGACGACCGGGATCATCGAGTTGCGCATCGCGTGCGTGAAGATGATCTTGCTCGACGGGAGGCCCTTGGCGCGCGCGGTGCGGATGTAGTCGCTCCCCATCGTTTCCAGCAGTCCAGCGCGCACGAAGCGCATCAGGATGGCCGCCTCACCGACTCCGGCCGCCAGGCCGGGCAGGATCAGATGTGAAAACCACGGCCAGATCCCTTCCCTCGGCGAGACATACCCAACCGACGGAAGCCAGCGAAATTCGACCGCGAAAATCAGGATGAAGACGATGCCGAACCAGAAGGTCGGCAGGCTGATGCCGACGAACGTCGAGGTGCTGGCGATCCAGTCGAAGACACTGTCTCGCCTGAGTCCGGCGAGTATACCCATCGGCAACGCGACCACCGCGCCAATGATGAACCCCAAAACGGTAATCGAGAGCGTCTTCGGGAACGCGCTCAGGATCTGACCGGTCACCGACTCCCTGGTGTCGATCGACTTGCCCAGGTCGCCGTGGAGAACATTCCCCATCCACTTGACATACTGCACGTAGATCGGTTGATCAAGGCCGAGGTTTTTCCGCAGTTGAGCCGCAGCCTCCGGCGTGTATTCGATCCCGAGCATCGCCGATACCGGATCACCTGGGACGAGCCTGAGCATGAAAAAGACAATCGTCGCGCAGCCCCAGATGATGAAGATCGAGTAGATCAACCGGCGGATGATGTACTGCGTCATGAGGCGCCCCTCTGCTCTGAGAACCGAGGCGGGGAAGCGAGCGCGAGCCGTTCAGGCCCGTCGCCCGCCACACCGCCCTGGATCAGCGCGTCCTATTTATCCAGCCAAACAGTTTCCATGTAGAAGATTTCCGGAACTTTGGGAAGCCCCTTCACGTAGCTCTGGTAGCCGGGGAGGAAGTAGGCGTGGTACAGGAAGGCAAAGGCGGCTTCCTTGCGCGCCAGATCGTTGAGATCCTGGAAATCCTTGGCACGCTTGGCCTGATCGGTGGTGGCGCGTTCGTCGTCGAGCAGCGCCTTGGCTTCGGGGCGATTCCATTTGCCGGTATTCCAGGGGCCATCGGGATAGAAGAAGTTGTAGTCATTGTCGTCAGGGTCGGCGTCGACGACGCTCCCCTGAACGGCCATGTCGTAGTCGCCTTTTTGCCAGCGGTCGTTGTAGTCGGAGTCCTGCAGCAGGTTCAGGTTGCAGTCAACCCCGATCTTCAGAAGCTGATTGCGGATCTCGTCCTCGTTGCGGTGGTCGCTTGCGGAGGCGAGCAAGTTTGGCTTCACCTTGGTGAGGCCGGATGATTCGGCCAGCTTCTTGGCGGCGTCCTCATCGTACTTCTCGGGATCCTCCTTGAGATCCGCCTCGGTTTGCGTCGCCCAGGCGAAGGCCGGAGCGATCGCACCAACGGCTGGTTCGGCCAGCCCGAACAGTGCCGTCTTGATGAACTTATCGCGGTCAATCCCCTTGGCGACCGCCATGCGCGCGTCCTGATTGTCGAACGGCGGTTTCACGGTGTTGAACTGCACACAGATCCAGTTCGTACCGTGAATCTTGTCCACGGTGACTTTGTCGTTGCCCTGGAGCTGCGCGTAGCCCTGTGGCGGGATCTCGTTGAACATATCGATGTCGCCGGCTGCGAGTGCGTTAACCTGACTGGCCGGCTCCGGAATGAACTTGACAACGATCTTATCGAGCAACGGCCGGCCGCCGTAATAATCGTCGAACGCCTCCATCGTGAAGCCGGATTGGGAATTCATCGAATCCAGCACCAGCTTGAAGGGACCGCAGCCAACCGGCTTCAGTAACGACTCGTCGTTGCCCATCTTTTCCATCGACGTCTTCGAGACCGGC
>JAICWZ010000464.1 GCA_025966355.1 Thermomicrobiaceae bacterium | reverse complement strand
GGTCAGACGCTTGATGACGCGGCCGGCGAGGCGTTCGACAAGGGCGCGCGTATTCTCGGCCTTGGTTTTCCGGGGGGACCGGCGATTCAGAGAGCCGCAGCCAATGGTCGGACCGGGCAGCATCCGCTGCCGCGCGCCTGGCTCGGCGAAAGCTATGATTTTAGCTTCAGTGGCCTGAAAACCGCGCTCTTGCGTGTCGCGGAGCAGTACCGCCGGCCACGCGGCGCCCGAACGCGAGCGAACGATGATGATCCGTTTCAGACGCATGAGCCGGTGCGCTATGGACCGAATGTGCCGCTGGCCGATATCGCGGCCGACTACCAGGACGCGATCGTCGAGGTGCTGGTGAACAAGACTGCCCGCGCCGCGCGTGACTACCGCGCCGCGACCGTCCTGCTCGCCGGTGGCGTGGCGGCGAATTCCCTGCTACGCAAGCGACTTCAGGCGGCCATCAGCGTGCCGCTCCGCTATCCTCCGGTCATCCTTTGCACCGACAACGCGGCTATGATCGCCGGTGCGGCGCATTTCAATACGCGTCGCGGCGACCCCGCCGCGCTGGAACTCGATATCCATCCACGCTTGCCGTTGACGACCAAGACCGCCATCAAATCCTGAATCAGACGAAGCAAGGGAGGGACGATTGACTGTCACGCCGCGTAGCGTCGCGATCGAAGTCGCGCGCGAAGCCGGACATATTCTCGCCGAGCACTACGGTCGCGCCAAAGAAGTGCGCTACAAGGGCGAGGTCGATCTCGTCACCGAGATCGACGTACGGAGCGAAACGCTCATCGTCGAACGCATCCAGCGGTACTTCCCGGAGCACAACATCCTCAGCGAGGAGAGCGGCCGGACGCGTTCGCCGGAAACCAATTCCCCCTATCGCTGGATCATCGATCCGCTCGATGGCACGACGAATTTCGCGCATGGCTACCCGTTCTTCTGCGTGTCGATCGGGCTGGAGCGCGACGGTGAGATGGTCCTCGGCGTCGTCTACGCGCCGACACTCGATGAACTCTTCGTCGCTGAACGTGGTTTCGGCGCGTTTCTCAATGGTCGTCGACTCGCGGTTTCATCGACTGATTCGCTCATTCGCTCGCTGCTGGTGACCGGCTTCAACTATGATCGCGCGACGGCTCAAGCGAATCTGGCGCGCTGGGAGCATTTTCTGATGCGCAGCCAGGCGGTGCGACGCGACGGATCGGCGGCGCTTAATCTCTGCTTCGTGGCTGCCGGCCGCTTCGACGGCTACTGGGAGCTTGGTCTCAAGCCGTGGGATTGCGCGGCCGGCGTGCTGCTGGTGCGCGAGGCAGGCGGCACCGTCACCGACGGCGAGGGCGCACCGCACCAGTTTGACGCTCCGGCGCTCATCGCCAGCAATCCACATCTCTGTCAGGCGTTACTCGACGGCGTGCGGGCACCACAGCCGGTGCCTCGCGATTGAACGATAGCTTCACACACTCGTCGCGTCGTTGCGAGCGAATTGCGTGCGACTCTATACTTTCGCCATGAATTCCAAAACGACGCTGATCTTTTCAGAGCGATTTCGTGAACATGATACCGGCGAACATCCGGAAAACGGTGGGCGGTTGGTCGCGATCATGGCGCGACTGCGTGCGGCCGGGATGCTCGACGATCGAGCAGTCGTTGAACCGCGAAGCGCCAGTCTCGACGACCTTTGTCTGGTTCACGACCCGCGTTACATCGATCTCGTGCGCGAAGTGGCTGAATCGGGCGGCGGTTATCTTGATGCCGATACCTGCATTTCGCCGCAGTCGTACGAGATTGCCCGACTGGCGGCGGGAGCCGCGATCGAGGCGGTTGATCGAGTGCTCGATGGTGTTGATCTGCGCAATTTCGTGTTGCCGCGGCCACCCGGGCATCATTCGTTGCCTGGGCGCGGTATGGGCTTCTGCCTGTTCAACAACGTTGCCATCGCGGCGCGTCACGCGATCGACCGGCGGGGATTAATGCGGGTCGCCATTCTCGATTGGGACGTCCATCACGGTAACGGCACCCAGGCGATCTTTCTTGATTCAGATCAAGTATTTTACGTGTCACTGCACCAGTGGCCGCTCTATCCGGGCAGCGGCATGATGGACGAAGAGGGTGTGCGCCATGGTTACGGCTATACGCTCAACCTGCCCTTGCGTGTCGGGTCGGGCGATGAGGTGTATCTGGCGGCACTCGACGAGATCGTGGCGCCACGCCTGGCGGCTTTTCAACCGGAGTTGATTCTCGTCTCGGCCGGGTTTGATGCGCATGAGGACGATCCGCTCGCGTCGATGGCGGTGACGACCGAAGGGTACGGGCAGATCGCGCATCGCATGCGCAGGTATGCCGAAACGTATTGCCAGGGTCGTTTGGTGACGGTACTCGAAGGCGGCTACAATCCGGACGCGCTGGCGCGAAGCGTCGAGACGGT
>JAICWZ010000324.1 GCA_025966355.1 Thermomicrobiaceae bacterium | reverse complement strand
TGGCGCCGACAACGATGACGCTCCAGTACGCGACGACTCGGTCGAGCAATGCGATTGAGGCCGCCGTCTGCTGCCCGATCCCGAGCACGGTCAGCATGCCGACCACTCCGAGTTCTACGAAGCCGAGTCCGGCCGGCGTCAACGGTACGACGGTCAGCAAACTCGCCAGAAGCGCTACGAAGAGTGCCTCGCTGAAACTGAATCCACCGATCACAGAATGCGCAATGAAATAGAACCGCACGCCTTCCAGCGCCCAGATGATAGCAGTCAACCCGAGCACCGTGGGGATGCGACCGAAGGACCCGAGAATACCTTCTTCGAGTCGCACATAGTGATGCCGAACACGGTGCGGCACGATCTGACGCAGTATGTGGCCCCAGCGAAAGACAAAGAGGACCCCGCCGAGCAACAGGGCTGCCAGACAGACCGCCACGACCATCCAGGTTGATACGCTGGACGGCATGTGCCGCCCAAATACGAGAAAGCCCGAGGCGACGAGAACAAGCCCGAGCGTCATGAGGTCCGCCAGGCGTTCGGCGAAGATCGTCCCGAGCGTTGCCCCGAACGAAACTCCACAGCGACGTTTTAGGAGAAAGCCACGATAGGCATCGCCAAGTTTGGCCGGCACCAGGCAGTTGACGAACCAGCCGAGCAGATACATGACAAAGAGTTTCGGGACCTTCGGCAATGGCTGACTATCGGCCGGGCGGATGTCGGCGTTCTCAAGCAGAAATCGCCAGCGCGTCGCGCGCAGGGCGATGGAGCCGTAGTAGGTCGCGACGGCGAGCAACAGGTAGCCGCGATTCGCGTGACGCATTTCATCGAAGACGGATCCCAGGTTGAGATCGAAACGCGAGATCGCAAAGATCACGACGGCGAGGGCGATAAGAAATGACGCGATCGTCTTCGGCTGGAGGAGCCGGCGACCGAGCAAGCCGCCGTTCCAATCCGCGGCCGGTTCTGCGTGCTGATCCGAGCGCTCTGGTACGACGTTGGGATCGGGCTCGATGTTGCCACGCTTGACGCGGACGACATCCTCATTACCGATCATGCCGGCTCCGTCTCGTCCGGCAGGTAGCGCACAACGATGATCGCCAGCGCCCAGACGACCGATAGCTGGACGCCGAGATTCAAAACATGAAGATCTTCGACAACGTTATGCACGATCAACGCGACGGTGACGCCGACCGCGCCGATGCCGATGGCGCGCGCAAACGGGTCGAGCGAGCGACGGGTGGCGCGGAGCGAGACGACGAGTCCGGTCACGATGAGCCAGAGGTAGGCCGCGAGGCCGATGATGCCTGTTTCCGCTGCCGCGTTGATGTAGTAGTTGTGCGCATGACCTTCCGATTTGAGGAAACTTGGATTAGCCGCGAAATCAGGGAAGCGTACATTGAAGTTCCCGATGCCGACGCCGGTAAACGGATGTGCGTCGAACATCGCGATTCCGGTCTGCCAGTGCGCCATCCGTTCGACCGTAGCGAAGTTGTCGTTCGTGAGCAAGACGTCATTTGAATTGAAGATACGAACCTGGCTTTCAAGCTGATCGAAGCGACTCCGCAACGCGGTTGGTGCGTAGCTCGCGCCGCCCGCCGCAAGCCCGAGGGCCACGAGCACGACCCCGCAGCCGACGACCAGTGCGGCGCGCTTGTCGCTCAACATGAGCATGGCGATCGCGGCCGCCGTGATGCCGAGCCAGGCTCCGCGGGAAAAGCTGGCGACGATGGCGAGCAAGCTGATGATCGACGTGCCTGCGAACCAGAGAAACAGCGCGCAATGCAGCAGCAGTTCGCGTCGCAGCTCGGACGACGCAACCATTCCGTGCAGTCGTTGCCCCCGATAGCGCCGAGCTAAACTGATCGATCGAGCCAGGCTCCAAACTGCCAATGCCGCCAGCAGCGGACCGGTCAATTCGAAGTAGGCGGCAAACGTGTTGGGTTTGCCGAACGTGCCGTAGGCGCGCGAAATACTCGACGTGATCGCGAAGCTTGCAGGCCCCTGATCGCGCAACGTCTGAAAGACGCCGAGCAGTCCTTCAAAGAAGACGCCGCAACCCATGGCAACAGCGGTCGCGATGATCGCCGTACGATGACGAATGCCATACAGCGCAATGACGAGCGCGACGAGCGTGACGGTCCACCGGTAAATTTCCGCCAGACCGGCATTGAGGTCGACCGCGCCGTGGAGCGAGATGAGCATCGTGCCGATGAACGCGAGATACGGCACAAGCAAGATCGAGCCGCGCAGCGACTCTCGCCGCGAAACGACCTGGATGGCAAAAGCCGCCACCGCCGCGACGAGTGCGATTTTGGTCGCGGTAAGAGAGAGCCCGCCGAAGGGAAGCGCGTGGTACTCCTGCACGGGAATTGAGAGCACGAGCGCAAGCGGCCCGGCCCAGGGCACGAGTATCAGGATGGTGGCGAATACGATACCGGGAAGAATGGCGACGTTGAGCGGATCGGGCGTAAACAGCACGATTCCGGCCGCGACGAGCGCCAGGAGCAGCCCGCCTGCCGTAATGAACAGGCGGGCCGGCGGCAGGCTAAGCGTCGAGGACCGCACTCGGCTCACGGGTTACATAGCGCGAAAAATAGGCGATAGTCTCGTGCATACCGGTCTCAATGTCGACGGTTGGCGACCAGCCGAGTAAGCGCTTCGCCTTGGTGATATCGGGGCAGCGCTTGTATGGGTCGTCGGGACGTTCGGGCAAATGTTCGACGCCGGCCGTTGAACCACAGAGCTTTGCAATGAGCGTCGCGAGGTCAGATACGGTTCGCTCATCCGGGTTGCCGAGGTTGATTACCTCGCCTTTCGTGTTCGGGCGATTCATCGCGGCCCGAAGACCTTCGACGAGATCGGAGACGTAGCAGAGCGAACGGGTCTGGCTGCCATCGCCGAACACCGGCAGCGGCTCGTGTCGCAGCGCCCGCATGATGAATTCCGGTACGACGCGGCCGTCCTTCGGGTCGTTCCGCGGTCCGTAGGTGTTGAAAATGCGGACGATGCGGGCATCTGTATCGAACTGGCGAACGAATTCCATCGTGATCGATTCGCCGAAGCGCTTGCTCTCGTCGTAGCAACTGCGTGGCCCGATCGGATTGACGTTGCCACGATACGACTCGTCTTGCGGTTGCACTTGCGGATCTCCGTAAGCTTCCGACGTTGACGCGTAGAGGAACGAAGCACCATGCCGCTCGGCCAGCCGCAAGAGGTTGAGCGTGCCGACCGAATTGACGAGATGCGTCTCGATCGGATGTCGCATGTAGCCTTCAGGGCTGGCGGGGCTGGCGAGGTGGTAGATCTGGTCGATGTGATCGAGGAATTCAATCTGGTCCGTGATGTCGAAATCGTGGTAGCTG
>JAICWZ010000242.1 GCA_025966355.1 Thermomicrobiaceae bacterium | reverse complement strand
TGATACTAACAATCCAAAGACCGGCGACGGCGACGAGTGCAAAAGACCGTGCAAACCACCCCAATGTCGGAACCTCCTGTATCGCGGAACCCGTTGCCACGTTGGCACCAGTTGATCTTCCCGCGTTCTGACAGGCGGTTCAATGCATAGTTTGCCGGTACTGATAGTGCTTTCTTCCCAGACCGAGCATTGTTAGGACCGCGGTACCGGGACTGAGCGCGAAAACGCGATGTGGATGCAAAAAATACGCCCGGCGCGGAGCGCTCGGGCGATGGTCTGCGGTGTTTTCTGAGAGGGATTCGACGCAGTGTTAGGAGACCGCGGCGCCGGCCGCTTGATTCTGGCGCGCATGTTCCTTGATCAACGCCTCGGCCTGTTGCAGGGTTAGACCGCGCAGGCTGCCGGCCAGCTGTTTGTTCTGGGTATAGAGGCGAATGTCAAAACCGGTTGCTTCGTTCCGCTCCGCTTCTGCCCAGAAGTCATAGAGGTTTGGTAGGAACGTGAATCCGGTCGCCTCGACGCGGAAGAGCGCGATCCCCCGACCTTCGATGTAAGCGAGCGGTTCACCGAACCAGACACGCGCATCACCGGTCGATTCGATGGCGGCTTTAATCTCGTCGAAATGATGCGGTACCGAGCGCAGGGTAAAGAGCCAGGCGCTTGCCATCTCCGGTATATCGCGCTTCGGTTGAACCGGAGACCACTTTTGTTTCCGCCAGAAGTTGTACATCTCTTGCCCTCCAGGTTCATCCGGCGCGGACGCGTTCATCAAGCGCCGCGCTCTTCGCATTGTACGTGAGGTGGCTGGACGCGTCACCTTCGCACGGCATCGGGTTCGCAAAAAGGCGTGGTAGACTAGGGCACTGTTGGGCGGATGGCCCTCACCCCTGGCCCCATTCCCACTACGGTGAACGGGGAGACGAAAGAGAAACGACGGTGAGCATTCAACTCAAACGACCGGAACAGCTTCAGACGATGCGCGATGCCGGTCGCATTGTCGCCGAGACGCTGCAGATCCTGAAGGATGAAGTACGACCCGGCATTACGACCGGGGAGATCGACGCGATCGCCGAAAAGAACATTCGGCGGCATGGCGCGGTGCCATCCTTTAAGCATTATCGTGGCTTTCCGGCGTCGACCTGCATTTCCGTCAACGACGAAGTTGTCCATGGCATCCCGGGGAAGCGTGTGCTCAACGCCGGTGATATTGTCAGCATCGACACCGGAGCGCGCTATCGCGGCTACCATGGCGATGCAACCATCACCGTTCCGGTCGGCACGATCAGCGACGAAACCGCTCAGCTGGTGCGCGTCTGTTTTGATTCGCTCGATCTCGGCATCGCGGCGGCGCAGGTCGGACATCATCTAACCGATATTTCGTCGGCCATTCAGGATTTCGTTGAAGCAGCCGGCTTCGCCGTCGTGCGTGACCTCTACGGGCACGGCATCGGGCGTGCGCTGCACGAGGAACCGATGCTCCCCCATTACGGACCGCCCGGTCATGGGCCGGTTTTGCGGCCCGGCATGGTGATCACCATCGAGCCGATGATCGTCGCCGGCAACCCCGCGACCAAAACGCTGCGTGATAACTGGACGGTCGTCACCCTCGATGGCTCGTGGGCGGCCCAATTCGAACACACGGTCGCCATTACCGAAGACGGGCCCGAGGTTCTGACGAGCTTCCCGTAACAGCGTGCTTCAGGTCGGCTCGGCTTGCGCGACCGGCGCGCTCCGCCGCCGTATTCGGGTGGCGATGCCGAGACCGGCCAGGATGAGGGCGACGCCGAGGATCGTGCGTGGGCCAACCGCTTCGTCGAGCAGCAGCCAACCCCAGAAGACCCCGACCACCGGAATCAAATAGGTGCCGAAGGCAGCGGTCGTCGCTCCGACGGCCGCGATCAGCTGGTAGTAGAGAATGTAGGCGACACCAGAACTGAGCGCCCCCAGCGCCAGCCAGGCGGCGACGCGTGTCAGCGTCAAATGCGTCGCGCCAACGTCGCCGAAGAGCAGCATCCCCGGGATCATCAGCGCGGTCGAGACGAGCATCTGGCCGGAGGCGAGCGCCAGCGGTTCGCCCTTCATGTAGCGTCGCGCATAGGCGAAGGCGACCCCGTAACCGACCGAGGAGAGCAGGAGCGCGATCTGGCCCTGGGCGGAGTTGGTCGCCAGGTCGAGGATTTCGCGACCGGTCAACACACCCACTCCGGCAAAGCCGACGACAAGACCAGCGATCTTGGCGCGCGAGAACGTCTCGGTATGGAAAACCCCGGCGGCAAACAGAAATGTGAAAAAGGGCGTCGTCGCATTCAGAATCGAAGCGACGCTCGACGTCACGTGCTGCTCGCTCCAGGCGATCAGTACCTGCGGTATGACGACGCCGACTACGGCCATGGCGGCGATATGAAACCAGGCGGTACGGTCGAAGTTCAGCTTGAGGCCGGTCACCCGCATCATCGAAACGAGGAAGAGCGAGCCGATCGCCAGGCGGCCGGCCACCAGCGTCGCCGGATCGACGCCTTCGACCGCGACCTTGATGAAGAGGTATGACGAGCCCCAGAGAATTCCGAGCACGAGGAGTTGGATCAGGTGGGTTGGTTTCATGGTCCGGCAGTCAGACCGGTTCGAGCGGGCTATGCGGCAAGGCCGGCAGTTCGACGCTGATCGGGTCGCCGACGCAGACGGTACCGCCGGTCACGACGATCGCCATAATTCCGGCTTTGCGGATCAACTTGCCCGCGTCATCGCGATCGAGCACGGCTTTCATCAGACCAGATCGGTAGCCGTCGAGCTGTGCGCAGGGATTGCGCAGGCCGGTCACCTCGATGATCGCCTCGGTTCCAATGTGGAGGCGCGCACCGGTTGGCAGCCCGAGGAGATCGAGCCCGCGCGTCAGGATGTTTTCGCCCATCCCACCGGGGTGGACATCGAAGCCGGAGGCATTCAGTTCGTCGTGTAGTTCGCCGTGAACGAGGTGGACCTGCCGCAGGTTCGGCTGGTCAGGATTGCGGGCCACGCGCGAACGATGCTGTACCGTTACCCCTGCATGGGCATCGCCCTCGACGCCGAGTCCTTCAATGAGTTGAATTGATTGCCGCAGGTCTTTGCTAAACGAATGCGTCGCGCCGCAGCTTACCGCCACCACCGTCGCGCCCATGTTCGCCCTTTCGCCCGATCTCCCGATTTCCCGCCGTATCGAACGCCATAATACGCGATCCGCCGTGAATGGGCGATCAGTCAGGGTGAAGATCACCCGGCAGCCGCCCCGTGCGCGATGTGGCAGGCTTGTTGCGTTTTCGGAAGGGAGATCCGTGTTGAACGTAACCCGGACAGCCCACAATCGTCGTACCAGCAGGCGTGCGGTTGAACCGGACTCATCGAGATGTTGATCGCACGTGATTTGCCCGGTGTCTGAGGAGGATTACTCCATGTATTGCCCACGTTGTGGGGCACGACAACCGCTCGGGACGACGCGCTGCGCGGAATGCGGCGCACCGTTCACCCGGCACGAAGCGACCCGGCGGCCGAGTCCCCAATATGCCGGCGCCAGCAACACGGCGGCGGCCAACTACCGGCGGTATGAGCGACGGTCGGGTGCCAAAAAGGGGCTGCTCGCCTGGCTCGCGGTTGTTCTCTTCACCGTTATCGTCGTCATCGGGCTCGTCGCCTTCTTCTCAACGTCGATCATCAAGCCGTATGTCGGCAAGTCGGTGAGCAACAACCTCGACGATAAGCTCGGTTCGACGATCATCGGTGTGACGCCGAACGCCGGAGCGGCGCTGGCCGGTCAGACGCTGACGATCAGTCAGGACCAGATCAACCAGGAGATCGCCCAGAACGCCGATTCGCTCGGCCCGCTGAGCGATGTACACGTGCGGATCACCGATCAGGCGTTCGTCGTCGACTTCGGCGCCTATGGCATGAGCGGTGAGTACACCGGTCAGGTCGTCATGCAGGATGGCAATCCGGTGCTGACGAACGGACACATCAGCGGCGCGCTCGGCTTTGTGGTGCCGACGAATCAGGTCGAAGCGGCGTTCAATAAGCAAATCGCCGCCGCCGTCGATCAGGCGGGCGTACAGGTCAGTTCGGTGGCGTTGCAGCCGGGACAGCTGG
>JAICWZ010000348.1 GCA_025966355.1 Thermomicrobiaceae bacterium | reverse complement strand
TCTCGCGCGATCGGCAGAATCTCATCCTCGCGTTTCAATGCATCGGCGATTTGATCGGGCAACGCCATCAGCGCAGACCGAAACCCGGCGGTGTCCTTAGCGCCACGTTGTTCTCCGAGTTCGGTGGCGATCTGGGCGAGGATCGTCATGGCGGTGGTGTGGGAGGAGGTGTAGGCCGCTGACTTCTCACGGTTGATGGTGCGGAGCACTTGCTGCGAGCCGGGGTGCTCGGCCTGGCGGCTGCCGATTGAGATCGCGGTTAAGCCGGCTTCCGTGGCGCGTCGCAACGCTTCGGCGGTGTATTGTCTTGTACCGGTATGCGCCATGATGATGACGGCGTCACCCTCGCGCAACGGATAGGATTCAGGGTAGACAGCAAAGTCGTACGACATGATGGCACGAGCGTCGCAGCCAGCCGCGCGCAGCAGCCATTCGCCAATCTGGGCGGCGTGGTAGCTGGTGCCGATCCCGACCAGGAAGATGCGCCTGGCAGCGGCGATACGCCCAGCGGCTTCCTTAGCCGCTCCCCAGCCCTCGCGGACGATCCGGCCGACATCTTCTGGTTGTCGATGCATCGTCTGATACATAACGGAATCGGTCGTCGGGTTGGCCATGGATGCCTCCTCACCTGTCGGATCGCATAAATAGAGGCGGAACGTTGCCGCTCTGCCTCTTCTTTATCGGTTAAGAGCGAGATTTCGTAAATGCCCGCTCGGCCGGCTTATGTTAGCCGGGCAGCCTGCCACTTGGCGCGCGTCCCGCCCTGTCGCCCTGGGCTAGCCGGTCGGTCCGGCTTGGGTCGCTGCTGCCGGACCATGGTCGGCACCTGACCGGGCAACGATGACTCCGGTCAACGCGATGAGCGCCGCCGAGAACATGAGCGTGGCGGGAATACCGGCAACGTGGGCAAACAGCGCGAGCGCGACACCGCCAACGATTTCGCCGCTCGATTCGGCCTGGCCGAGGAACGAATGGACGGTCGTGCGCACGTCGCTCGTCGTGCGCCGGTTCACCCAAATGACGCTGACCGTGCGGGTGATGTTGAACGTAATGCCACTCACCAGCAGTACGCCCACGCTCCCCACCAATGCGCTCGGAGCGTATCCGAGCACGACGAGTCCGAGAACTCCCACGAAGCAAGTGAGTGCGTAGACGCGCCGGGCCACGCCGGCGCCGTCGATATGCGCCTCGACGATGTGCAGGGACAGGGCGCCGAACGCCGCGGAGAGAATCCCGAGAGCGGTGTACCAGAGCACCGTGTTGCCCGGAAATCCGAGGTTGATGAGTTGTTTGGGGAAGAGCCAGGCGGTCATGCAGGCGCCGTTGATGATCATCGTCGCGGCGAGCATCAGCAGGATCTCGTCATCGTTGCGCGCGAGCTTGAGACCCCGGTGGAAGATCGACAACGATGCCGTCCAGCGTGGCTCGTGCGTAGGGATGAAGTTCTGTTCGCGAAACCAGATCGCGACGCCCAGCCCAAGCAGCCCCATCGCCATTCCCGCAACGACGATAGCGGCCGCAAGGCCCGTTGCCCAGCCAAGCAGCCCGAACCCAACCATGCCAGTCGCGCCGCCCACGAGCTCCCAGCGGGCGCGGGCCGCCAACACGCGGTCGATTCGATCGATCTGATCGAACTCGTCAGTGACCCATGCGACGTCCGCGCCGCTCGAAAATCCCCATCCCAATCCCCAGAATACCTGTGTTATCAGGATCAATGGGAAGGCGGTGACGACGCCGGTCATCAACATGCCGGCACCGAGGAAGAGGTGCCCTGTGACCAGGGGCCACTTGCGGCTGATCGTATCCGACCAGACGCCGGTTGGGACATCAGACAGCAGGAGTGTCACCGCGACCGTTGCACCGAGAGCGACGAGTTGGAACGCGGACAGATGTGCGGCGACAACGAAGTAGAGACCGGAAACCAGCACGTAGCCCCGGTGGAACAGCGCGCGCAGAAAGGCCCAGCGCAGGAACGTCGTCTCAACGTCTCGCCTCATTTTTGCCGGGCGGCATGCCACTTGGCGCGCGCCTCGAGCCATTCGTCGCGACTGATGTCAAAAGCAAGCATGTCGCGGAACTTGCCGTTCTGCATCATTCGCGATTTCACGCGGCCGGCCGGTTTGTAGCCCTGCCGCAGCACAGCGGCAGCCGAGCGGGTGTTCGGCTCCCAGACGAACGACGAGAGCATTTCCAGATGCAGATAGTCGAAGGCGTACTCGAGGAGCAGGTGCTTCGCTTCCGGTCCGTAGCCTTTCCCTCGGTGTGCGGTGGAATCGAGATAGCTTTCCGTTTCGGCCGTACGATTGATCCAGTCGATCCCGGTGATGCCGACGTTGCCGATCATCTCGTCCGTCTCCCGCAGGCAGACGGCGAACTGGATTTCGCTGGATGGCTGCTGCTTGTAGAGCCCTTCGATCCACCTCGTGAGCCCGATCGGGCTGAGCGGGATGCGACCGGACTCGAAGAACGTCTCCGTTTCCTCATGCATTCCCTGAGCGATCGTTGCGGCATCACCGGTTTCCAGCGGGCGCAGGTAGATGCGCTCGCCGATCATCATGGCGTTACGCATGGACGCCCGCCCAACGCGGGTTGACCGCCTCATACATCACCAGATCGACGCGCGAGCCCGGTCGCGCCACGTGGCGACGCAGCCGGACGACCTCGGTCATGTTGACCGCTTCGGCGGCCGCAATCGTCTCGGTCTGGTCGGCCGCCAGATAGATCTGCACGAGCCGGAACTGCCGTTCGTCGCGGAGCCAGGGGATGACCAGGCTAAGCGCCTCGGCTTGCAGGCCGTCGGCATCGGCCAGCATCGGCGCCATGTGGATGCCGAGTTGCGCGACGATCGGATAGTTGCTCGATTCTTTCAGACCTCCGACGACCTGCTCGCCGTCGTTGCGCACGATGGCGTAGCGCCGATTCGCGCCGCCCCACGCGCCGCTATTTTCTTCCTTTAGCACCGTCTCGGCTTGAGCGGCGTTGATCGGGTAGTGATTGCCGAAGCCGGAGAGCGGCATGCCGCTGTTGAACCAGGCGATGCCGCTCTCCTTGTCGGATTCGATCATCGCCCTGAGATAGACCTTCGTCCCCATCAGATAGATTGCACGCATGCGTTTGTCACCTCGTTGTTCGTTGTCGTGTTCGCTTCTAACCACTTCGTTTCAACCG
>JAICWZ010000168.1 GCA_025966355.1 Thermomicrobiaceae bacterium | reverse complement strand
GTCCATAATCCTGGATGCGTGGTGGTGCGAGGCCCCGTTTGGGTCTCGCACCACTGTTCGCCATGCGTTTGTTGGTATGACGCGAAGATAGGACGTTAGAACTACGCGCCAACCCTGACGTGCCGGCGAGTCATCGAGATAATCAGATAAGAAAAGTAGGGGTGCGCACGGGACAAATCGTCTCAGCGATGGATGCATGAGATGACCGCGCCACGCTTATGCTCCCGATGTGCAGTCTGTTCGTGCCGCGTTTCGATGGGACGCTGATGGCGGAGTTGAATCCATTCGACAGTTTATTTGCGGACGCGGCGGTTGGCGTGCCGACACCGACCGAGACGAGCGCTCGTCCTTCGAATTCATCACCGCTGGTCTTAATTGTCATTGCCCACATCGTCGTAATCGGCGCGCTGCTGCCGTTCGCCATCGAAAGGATGCATTTCCCAACCGCTCATAATCCTTGGATTGGCCTGCTGCTCTTCGTCGGCCTGGTCGTGCTGGCGCATCGCTATGCCGCAGATATCGATGGTCGTGGCACAACGTCGGTGGCGGTAGTGCCGATGATTGGCGCCGGTTTGCTGTTCAACGGTTATGGGATAGTTGCCGCCGCGGTTGTGTTCGCGCTGGTCGCGATGCTCAAGGCGCACAGCCCGATTCACCGCATGCTCTTCAACGTCGGCTGTATGCTCCTGGCGACCGGCAGCGCCGTAGTTGTCTTCAGACTGTTCATCCACGGCTCATTGGCTCAGACGTCCTACGAACGAATGCTGATTCCAGGTGTTCTCTCCGGTCTGGTCTTCTATCTGGTGAACCATTTCTTTCTCTGTCTCATACGGTCGCTGGCGGAGCGACGAAGTTCGGTGGAGATTTGGCGGGAAGATTATCGCTGGCTCTGGCCGCATTATGCGGCTGCCGGGCTGCTGGGCACGACGCTCGGCGTGACGTATGAAGTCATGGGTTGGGCCGTCACGATGGTGATGGCGTCGCCGGTGGCGCTCATGCATCTCACCATTACGCAGTTCATTAAGCGAACCACGATCTACGTTAATGAGCTGCGACGGCTGAATCGACAGTTGAGCGAGTCCTATGAATCGACGTTGCAAGCGCTCTCGCGAGCACTGGATACGCGCGATGCCGAAACGGAGGAGCACTCACAGCGGGTGAACCGGTACACCGAATTGATCGCCAGGCGCTTCGGGTTGCCGGACGAGGAGATCAAGCATCTCTGTCGCGGCGCGATTCTCCATGACATCGGCAAAATTGGCGTGCCAGATGCGATCCTGCTGAAACCGGCCGGACTCACGCCCAGCGAGCTTGAGGCGATGCGTAAGCATCCGACGATCGGCTATACGATGATCGCGCACATCCCGTTTCTGGCGCAGGCAGCGGAGATCGTCCTGCATCATCACGAGTCGTACGATGGAACCGGCTACCCCAGTGGCCTCGCCGGTGAGGAGATTCCGCTCGGCGCCCGCATCTTCGCGGTTGTCGACACGCTCGACGCGATGACGTCGAATCGGCCCTATCGGAAGGCGCTCACGTTCGAGGAAGCGCTGGCCGAGATCGAGCGAGAACGCGGCCGTCAATTCGATCCAGTGATCGTCGATACTCTGCTTGCCATCGCGATCACTGACCTGGTTCATTGCCGGAACGGCACGATTCCGGAAGCGACCCGAGAACAGCCTCCGCACCCAGCCTCGTCGCTCTCCACTGCCCCGGCATAATACGAAGATCTCTCGCAGAGGCGCTGAGGGCGCAGAGATAGGTACATGAATAACTCTGCGTCCTCAGCGCCTCTGCGAGAGAAACGCTATTCCGGCAGGAAGCGCTCGGCGACGTCGTTGGCGAGGAGGAGACCGCGGTGGGTGAGCTTGAGGCGGTCGCCGTGCCAGTGGAGCAGATCGAGCTCTTCGAGCGCGGCGATTTGCGAGGCGTAGACATCGCGCAGGTCGCGGCCGTGCCGCGCGGCGAAAGCTGTTGCCGAGACGCCGTCTTGCAGCAGGCGTAGGCCGAGCATCATCGTCTCGGCCATGGCGGTTGGCGCGTCGATCGTCTCGCTCATGTCGAGCGGGAGCCTCCCGGCGTTCACCTCGGCGATGTATTTGGCCGGCAGGCGCAGCTTGCTGGCGCGCACACCGGAAATATGTCCATGCGCTCCGGCGCCAAGCCCGAGATATTCGCCGTTGCGCCAGTAAATCGCGTTATGGCGCGATTCGAGGCCCGCTTCCCGCGCCCAGTTCGAGACCTCATACTGCTGCCAGCCTGCCGCGCCCAGCTGATCGATCGCCATTTCGTAGAGGTCGGCGGTCGTGTCGTCGTCGACCGGAACGAGCTTCCCGGTGCGCACCGCCTCGTGATACGGCGTGCCCGGCTCGACGATCAGCGAGTAGAGCGACAGATGCTCCGGCTGCCAGGCAAGCATCGTATCGAGATCGCGCTGCCAGTCGTCCACCGTCTGTCCCGGCCAGCCAAAGATGAAATCGAGGCTGATGTTGTCAAAGCCGGCCACGCGTGCTTCACGCAGCGCCCGTTCGGGCACCTCCGGCTTATGGGCGCGTCCGAGAATGCGTAGGCCGTGCGCCTGCTGTGTTTGGACCCCGAGGCTGATCCGGTTGATCCCGGCGGCGCGAAAGCCGGCGAGTTTGCCGTCGCCTAAGCGCTCCGGGTTCGCTTCGAGCGTCACTTCGGCCGCCGGATCGAGTTCGAACTCCCGTCGCAGCACCTCGATGATGCGCGCCACCTGCTCCGGCTCGAGCAACGAGGGCGTGCCGCCACCGAAGAAGATCGTCTCGGCCCGAAGCGGCCCATATGCGGCGCGCGTCAATGCGATCTCGCCGATCAACGCATCGACATAGGCTGGAATCAGCGGCTCCTGATGGGCATAGCGGTTGAAATCGCAGTAGGGGCAGATGCGTGCGCAAAAGGGGATATGCAGGTAGATGCCGAACGGCGCGCCCGGCGCGGAGGGTGCGAGCAGGTGTTGGCGGGTGGTTGGGTTGGTAAGCGACGATCTATTCATTGAATGAAGTATACGGCGTAGCCGTCCTCCGTCCCCTGAGCTCACGCCCCCTTGATCTTACGCAGCGTTTCCCAGGCCTGGCGCACGTCAGCCGCTTCTTCGGCGGTGGCCGGGATGCCGCTGTAACGAATGACGCTGTAGGTGCTGATGATCGTCTGAATGGCCACTTCGGCGCCGGGGAAGCGGGCCGTCAGATCGGGTGCGTATTCAGTCGGCGTTGTGCTTGGTTCCTGTTCGATGCCACCGTGCGCGCCCCAGCGTTGCAGACGCCGGTAGGTTTCGCGAATGGCGACGGTGTGTGCCCAGCGAGGATCACCACGGAGCTTTGCCAGCGAATCATCGCGGCGCCAGGGCCGGAAGAGTCGCCCCAGGTTCAACGAGAGTGTGCTGAGCGCTTCGCCAAGTGAGATGACCGACTCGTGCTGCTCTTCCGCGGTATCGCGCCAGCGGCGACGGCGATGATAGGCGAAACGCGTGAGACCGGTAATGATCAGAAAGAGGATGAGCCCGACGACGAGATAGCGCAGCGGGTCGGCCACATCGAGCCGGTTGAGCGTGAACTCTCGGAAGTTTGTGAAGGAATGAAAGACCGTCGGGATGTTGAGATCGTTCGAAAACTTGCCAAAGCCTTCGCGCTGCAGAATCCAGAGGAGCGGCGCGATGATAATGAAGGCGAGCAGCGCGATCGAAATGATGATCAGCCGGAAGACAAGGCCGATCACCCAGAGAATTGGCCCGAGCACGATCAGCACGGTATCGAGGAAGCGCCGCGAAAAGATCGCGGCGCCCAGAATCGCAATAAGCAGGACGCTGAGAATCGGTGCCGCGAACGTCGCGAACCAGCGCGGCCCGAGCGGGCTACCGCTGCGAATTCCTTCCAGTCGTAAGCGACCGATCCCGATGCCGGTCAGCGCCGCCGCGAAGTAGATGATCACCGCGCCGCTCATCCGCTGGCGAATGACGGCATGCTCCGGCGCCGCCATCAGAATGAGCAGCAGACCGATCCCTACGGCCAGTGTTCCCCAGCGAAGCATCTGGTAGGCCGAATCGATCATCGGTTCGCCGCGCAGTCTCCCCCGCCACCAGGTGTAGGCGACGACCGCGATGATGGCCCATACCGGTCGCATGGCCGTTGTCGGTCGCAGGATGAGTCCATGCACGGTGTCGAGCAGCCAGGCATTGCTCCAAAAGGCGACATGCGGAAAGGCCGCGAATTTCAGCGTCAGGGCGAATGAAACGACGAGGGCGACGATCAGCGTCAACTGGTAGAGCGGCCCCCAAACGCGCATCAGCTCGAGCAGGTGCGGCAGCTCATAGCCGGCGATGAAGAGCGCGAAGATGAGCCAGGCCGGGAATGGTTCGTACGGCGCTTTGAGTTGCGGCAGTAGCAAGCCAAGATAGAGATAGGTGATGGCCGTCTCGGCAATGAGCAGCGCCAGCATCAGCAGTTCGCCGCGCCAGTCGATTTGCGCCAGCACGAAATCGGACAGATCGCGCAAGCCGCCGATGTCGCGACGATTCATCGCTTAGCCTCGCACGTCGATCAGCCGCACGTAGCGACTTCGTTCGTCGACCTCCTGGCCGACCAGGTCGTCGGGGATGCGGTGGACGGTCAGCCCCGGTAACGGTGGTACGACGATCTCGCCGACACAGAGCAGCACGATGTGATGCCGGCTGTTGAGCAGTTCCTCGATCATTTGCGCCAGCGGCTCGGTCATCAGCGCGCTGACGATGACGATCGTGCTGCCCCAGGGGAAGCGACGAGCTTCGTCTTGCAGCAAGCGCTGGAAGTTTGTCGCGGCGAGCGGCGTCAGTTTGGCCAGCCCCTCCAGAATCGATGTCAGCTGATCCGGTCCCAACCCGGGCCGGATGCGCAGGCTCTGATCCGAGCCGGTCAGCACGCCGTTGGCGTACATCCCGACCAGATAGCGTGCTTCTATTGAATGGCTCGCCAGCGAGGCGGCGGCCGTAATGGCGCTCTCGGCGCGGGTGTAGTCGATCCCCTCCCAGGGGCGCTCGAAGGTATCGAGATTGAGGAAGATGCCGAGTTGCAGCGAGACGGTCGGCTCGAAGACCTTGACCTGCGTTTTCTGCAGCTTGGCCGTCGCTTTCCAATGAATGTAGCGGAACGAATCCTCCGGCCGGTATTCCCGCACGCCGACCGTGCGGGTCGGATCGGCGATAATC
>JAICWZ010000149.1 GCA_025966355.1 Thermomicrobiaceae bacterium | reverse complement strand
ACTTCGAAGTTCGCGCGCAAGCGAGCGCAGCGGTGTGGGCAGGTAGAATGCCATTTCCTTGAGTACCCAGTAGAGCGGGATCAATAGACGACGGCCGCCGTGCATCTCACCGAATACCACCCGCACGCTCTGTCCATACGGATAGATCATCAAGCTCCGCAGAGCGCGGTACGTCATTGGTACCGGCAGTAGAGTGATGGTCGCGCCAGTCGGTAGATGGGTACAACGCGAGGGCCGGGCGACTTGGGCCGATGGGCAGATAACCACCGTCTTCACACCCGCCTGCTGTAGCGCCTCAATGTAGCCGAATATCCAACTTCCTCGAAACTCACGGCAAAATGTCTCGAACGAGATCCCAGCAGGGTCAAGAAAGTCTTCAAGTACGTTGCCCCATGGTAGCAGGGCCACCGTCGGCGTTCGCCCTGAGACCGGGTCGTTGTCTTGTCGGTCGGTTGGTCTTAGCATCTCTTCCCCGGATCGCGTGCGACGGAATACCAGTTGATACCGCGGGGAGCCGCCTCGCCGTTCGACGGCGCGCCGAAACGAGCGAATCAGTCTACCGGTAGCAGATCAAACTCGCATGGCACGACGGCGTCGGGGTGCCGCCCGTTGCCGCCTGCCTCAACGTTGACGATCTCAAACTCGATTGCTGACTCCACATAATCAAATGGGCGGTCGGTAAAGTGGACGCGAAGCGGATCGGCGAGCCACAGACCAAGCCGGTAAACCCCCGGGTTCAGATTCACTTCGCGTATCCGGAGCTTCACCAGGTTGAGACCTCGCTGGAGGTCGACGCTGAGGTCACGGAGGACGGTATCCGCGTTGATCAGTTTCGTGCCGGACTGATCGGCGATGATGACCGCGAGGCTTCCGATGGATCGTGCTGAATTCGATTCAATTGCCAACATAATATCGAGCGGTCCCCGTGAATAAGGTTGGAAACCAACTGAGCAACGATCGCTGCGGTATTGAACTGCCTTGAAGCGCGCCTCGCCGGTTCCGGACCGGCCCGCATGTGAGGAAAGGTCGATCCAGTCGTCGGGGCGTGCTTGCTCCCGGGCAATCGAGAGATAGCGAGCGATTGTGGCCCGGCAGTCGCCGGTGGCGGCGATACGTCCGTGGTCGAGGAGGATGCAACGCGAGCAGAGGTGCTGGATGGCGTCCATGTTATGGCTAACAAACAGTATCGTCCGGCCATCGCTTTGCGAGATGCCGCGCATCTTCCCCAGGCACTTCTCCTGAAAAGCGGCATCACCCACGGCGAGAACCTCGTCGACGATCAGGATCTCCGGTTCGAGGTGCGCGGCGATCGAGAAGGCCAGTCGCATATACATGCCGCTCGAATATCGTTTGACCGGCGTGTCCAGAAATGGCCCGATGTCGGCGAATTCGGCGATAACGTCGAACTTGCGCCGAACCTCGGCCCGCTTCATACCGAGGATCGCCGCGTTCAAGTAGATGTTCTCCCGGCCGCTCAGTTCTGGATGAAACCCGGTCCCCACCTCCAGAAGAGAGCCGATGCGGCCACAAACGTCCGCCCGACCTGTGCTCGGTCGTGTGACGCGCGAGAGGATTTTGAGCAATGTGCTCTTACCGGCTCCGTTTCGACCGATGATGCCGAGAACTTCGCCTTGCTTGACATCGAACGAAACATCGCGCAATGCCCAAAACTCCTCGGTGCACGTACGGGAGCCACGGTGACGCAGCGCGTGAAATGGTGTCCGCGCAGCACCAGCGATAGCATCGCGGAGCGTGCCGTACGCGTCGCTCGGCCCGCCGATCCGGTACTGTTTGCCCACGTTCTCAACTCGGATGGCAACGTCGCCCATCACCTACACAACATCCGCAAATTCGTTCTCGACATGATGGAAATAGACCAATCCGGTTGCCAGGAGCGCGATGACCGTAATCAGCGAAATGGCGATCAGACCGCTCGGAGCGCTCCCCTGTCCCAACAGTGCCCAGCGGAAACCCTCGACGACGCCAGCCAACGGATTGAGGCCGTAGAGCAATCGCCACTTCTGCGGGACGATGCTGCTCGAATAGACCACCGGTGTGACGAAGAGCCAGAACTGAGTCAAGAACGGGATCGCGAAGGCGATATCCCGGTACTTTACGTTCAGGGCTGAGAGCCAAAAGCCAACGCCAAAAGCCGTCAGAATCGCCAGCACGATCAAGAATGGAAGAGCCAGAATTGCAATGCCCGGAACGATGCCATAGAACAACAGCATCCCCAGTAAGATCACAAAGGCGATCGCGAAATCGACGGTTGCCCCCAACACCGCAGCCAGGGGCACAATGATCCGCGGAAAGTACACCCTTGAGATGAGGTTGGCGCTCAAGACGAGGCTGGTGCCGGAGCGACTAATTGCCGTCGAAAAGAAGGTCCAGGGCAGAAGCGCCGTGAAGGAGAAGACCGGATATGGCACGGCGCCCGACGACACGTGCATCAGGCGGCCGAAGACGATTGAAAATACGACCATCGTCAGGAACGGCTGCAAGACTGCCCAGGCCGCGCCGATGACCGTCTGCTTGTAGCGCACCTTAATATCGCGCCAGGTCAAGAAGTAGAGAAGTTCGGAGTAGCGCCAGATCTCGCGCAGGTCGATTGCCGTCCAGCCGGCCGCCGGCTCGATCACGACCCTGGGCGCCTCTACGTAGATGGCATCTCCGGAGCCAGAGGCCGATTCGGTCAGAGCCAGATCCGACTCCCTCCTATGCGTTCGTCGTCTGCGGGTCTTGCTCCAGCATCGGCAGATACCACTGGATGGTCTCACGAAGGCCCTGATCGAACGGAGTCGACGCGCGAAAACCAAACCACGTGGCAGCTCGCTCGGTGTCGAGGCGGCGGCGAGGCTGACCATCCGGTTTACTCGTGTCGAAGATGATCTTCCCTTCGAATCCCGTGATCCGGGCGATCAGTTCGGCAAGCTCTCGAATGCTGATCTCCATGCCGGACCCGAGGTTGACCGGTTCGACACCATCGTAGTGCTGAGTAGCCAGCACAATTCCCTCCGCGGCATCCTGGACATAGAGAAACTCGCGAGTCGCCAGTCCGGTACCCCAGACCTCGACCGCGCTCAGACCCTGTTTCTTCGCCTCGACGAATTTCTTGATCAGAGCGGGGATGACGTGTGAGTTCACAGGATCAAAGTTGTCCTCCGGACCGTAGAGGTTTACCGGCAGCAGATAGATCGCGTTAAAGCCATATTGCTGTCGATAGGCTTGAGCCTGAACGAGCAACATCTTCTTGGCAAGTCCGTAGGGCGCGTTCGTCTCCTCAGGATAGCCGTCCCAAAGTGTCTCCTCACGGAAGGGCGTCGCGGTGTTTTTGGGGTAGGCGCAGACCGTGCCGATGGCGACAAACTTGTCGACGTGGGCTCGCCAACTCTCGTGCATCATTTGGGTGCCCATCATCAGATTGTCATAGAAGAACTCGGCCGGTTGGTCGCGGTTGGCACCGATTCCGCCCACCCTGGCCGCGAGATGCACAACGACGTCGGGACGCGCGTCGCGGAGAAGCTGCCGCACATCCGCACCACTGACAAGGTTGTAGTCGCGGCTTCGCGGCACGATGACCTCGCGGTAGCCTTGCCGCCGAAGGGTATCGACGACATGGCTCCCCAGGAAGCCCGCGCCGCCGGTCACCAGCACGCGAGTGTTCGACGAGACCACCATCAAGCCGTATCCTTCCGCGATGATCGATCCCTGTCGCGCCAAATCGCGGCCTTGCGAGATCAAGGTTCGAGCATCCTGCGGTACGCCCGATCGCGTGCCGCCAATGCTACAGAGCCACTGTTACAGGAAGCAATCTGGCAGAAGTATCTTTATCTGACGATTTCTTCATGACGAGCAACGCAGCGCGCGTACTGGCCGATTGGGTGCTTCCCTCAAGCCCGTGATCGGCGGGTCCTTGAAATTCTGTCATCGGGAACGACCTCAGAGATCTCTCACGCACACAGGTATTGTGTTAGTCTCAGCCGCGACCGGTCAGTACCGAAGAGTTCAATGAATAAGCGAACTACGGTATAAAGAGCAGACTCAATGGCCTCAGATGCTTGCTCGTCGTCCGCCGGCCGTGATGTAGGTGATGGTGACTGGAATTACATGACAGACATGGCCGTCGTCATCGTGAACTACAACACCCGAGATCACCTGTGTGCGTGCCTGGAGGCTATCCACTCGAATGAAGCGAGTGAGGTGGTTGTCGTCGACAACGCTTCAACCGACGGCAGCCCGGAAATGGTGCGAGCAAATTATCCCTGGGTCAGACTGATTGCGAGCAGCACCAACACAGGCTACGGTGCCGCAGCCAACGTGGGAATGGCCGCGTGCCATGCGCCGTACGTGCTGCTCCTCAACGGCGATACGCGCCTCACCCCAGGCGCAGTGCATTCGTTGAGCAGCTACCTCGACCTGCATCCGCGAGCGGCGGTCATTGGGCCGCGCCTCGTCAACCTGAACGGTGATTTGCAAGCTTCCTGCTACCCATTTCCCACTCCTCTCTACGTCTTCCTGGAGGAGAGCACTCTCGGGCAGCTCATCCGTTTTGTGCCCGTCCTCCGCCACCGCTATCTCCGCACCTGGTCGTACAACCACTCACGCCGCGTCCCATGGGTGCTGGGCGCGGCACTGGCGATCCGCCGTAAGGCAGTGGACGACGCAGGGGGTTTTGATGAATCGTTCTTTCTGTACTACGAGGAGGTGGATCTCTGTCTACGCCTGCACTCGGCCGGTTGGGAAGTGCACTTCGCGCCCGTCACCACCGTGACACACGTCGGCGGAGCCAGCTCGAATCAGCGTCGCACCGAGACGATCGTTCAGTGGTTTCTGAGCATTCAACGATTTTACTGTCTGCATTACTCGCGAATCCAAACGATTGAGTTGATCGTCGTGGCAAAGATAATCGTGCTGGCGAGACTCATCCGTGACTCCATACGGCTTCGATTGGGCAGAAGCGCCAGCGAGCAAGCTGGAATCGGCGAGCGGGTAATCGCCTGGCGGGAGATACTTTCGGGCCGCGCGCGTACGTGAGTAGCCCGTTTTTCATTGTTCGCGGATACGACCGGGGAATCCACCGGGAGATCGGCGAGCGAGCCCGTGGTCGACCACCTCTCAGGCACACGATATGCCTCCCGCTTGCCGTCAACCTCCCGAACGAATGACGTCTTGATGAACCGTCGCGCTCAACCGCGATTCGCGTCGCTGTTGTACGAAGTGCTGTGAACGTCACCGCCGGATTTACCCGAGGCCTTCGCCGTGAGCCAGTAGATTACCGCGATGATGATAAGAACGGCGATGATTACGAGAATCAAAATCGTCGGCATACTTCCACGATTCGAGATCCAGCGAACTGATTGGGCGATTCCGAACACCGACGCTCGCACCGCCGTCTTACCCAGCGACGCAAACGGGCTGCCATCGTCCTTGACAACCGGGTTGGCGATTTCGCGTCAACCATGGATGATTAGCAGCGGATCGCGCAGCCTGGACGTT
>JAICWZ010000293.1 GCA_025966355.1 Thermomicrobiaceae bacterium | reverse complement strand
CTTCTTCACGAGGAGAGAACAGTATGTCAGGGTCGATTCGTCGGTGGCCCGCCATCTGCCTGACGGCAGTGTTGGCGACTATGCTGTCCGCCTGTCACGGCGGCGGTACGGCAACCGGTTCCAACGTGCTTCCGCAGATGTCGCAAGGACAGAGCGACGCTTCGTTTGCACCCAATTCCTTAGGTCCAATCAGTCTTTTCCAGGGTGAGATCGTGGGTGCCGACGACTCGTTCAAGCCGCACGACGGCGACACCAAGATCGGCGGCCGCGGTAATGCGGTCGACAAGATTCCGTGCTCGCCCACCGAGTATCTCAACGATTACCACGTTCATATGTATATTGGGATCGTCTATAAGGGCCGGCAAATCGCGGTGCCCGATGCGATCGGTCTCAAGAATCCCGGTCCGGAGCAGAACGGTTACATCAGCACCGCCGGATGCTACTACTACATCCACACGCACGATGCGTCGGGCATGATCCACGTCGAGAGCCCGACCAACATGCCGCCCAGCGCGACCGTCTACACGCTTCAGAACATACTCGACATTTGGGGCATGAAGTATTCGCGGCTGAGCTTCGGTCCGTTCAAGGGACAGCTGCACGTTTACGTCGGCAACCCGCCGTCGCTCGGTGCAACCACGGTGAGCCACTACACCAAGTTCAAGTCGGCCGGTAAGCTCGGCACCATCCCGGTCAAATCGCACGAAGTCGTGTGGATCGAGATCGGTAAGCCGGTAACCAAGGGCGGCAACCTACCGCCGGTTACGTTCTACACGGAATACTAGTCAACCGCACGCTCTACTTAGCCAAGTGGCCCGGAAGGCCCAGAGGCCGGGGTGCGATGGCACCCCGGCCTCAGTCCGTCTCCGTCCTACTGTTCGTCGACGCTCGCTAATAGAATCGGTGAAGATGAAGATCGGCATCACAGCGGAACCGCACGCCCGTGGCATCCGACCCGGGTTACGTTATGGGTTGCTCGCGGCGGATTTAGTCCTCTCGCTCGGCGCGGTAGCGCTGGCCACGGAAATCGCCGACGTGCATTCGGCGACGGTGCGCCAGCTCGCAATCGTCGGTGCCTTGCTGTTCGTGACGGGCTCCTACGCACAATTTCGATACGAGAGCGCTCGCACGTTCGACTTCCACGACGTACTGCGATTGCTGATGGGGGCGCTGGCAGGCGCCATTGTGGCGTTTGCTTGCATCTGGCTGTTCGTGACTCCCTTGCACCATACTTCGGGGCGCTTGGTTGCCGTCGCGGCCATGGCCGCGTTCACGATTCGAATGTTTTTGCGAATCGGGCTGGTCCTGGTTCGCACGAAAATCATCACCCATCGGCCGAACGCGCAGCGGGTGGTCGTGGTGGGCGTGGGCATGCCGGCCTTTACGCTGATTAAGGAGATTCAAGAAGATCGCGATCTTCCGCTCGTCGTCATGGGCTGCATCGACGACGGCATCGCCGTCAAGCGGGTCGACGGCGTGAAGATGCTCGGCACGATCGAAGACTTGCCGAAGATCGTGGCGCAGCTGCAGATCAACTCGGTCATCGTCGCGATCCCCGCGGCGCCTTTGCAGACGATCAACCGCGTCAAGGAGCTGTGCAGCGGCGCGAAAGGCGCCAAGGGAGAACCCCCCACGGTTAAAGTGGTGCCGAACGCCGCCGATTTGCTTAACGACCGCGTGACCATCTCGCGGATCCGCGATATTCGCCTCGAAGACGTCCTCTCGCGCGATCCCGTCGTCGTCGACACCGCTTCGCTGCGTCCGCACCTCGAGAATCAAATCGTACTCGTTACGGGCGCCGGCGGATCCATCGGCAGCGAGTTGTGCCGCCAGATCGTGACCTTCGACCCTAAGCTTCTCGTGCTGCTCGGACACGGAGAGAACAGCTTATTTGCCATCGAGCAGGAGTTGCGCTACAACTACGGGTTCACGCGCACGAAGATGATCTTGGCCGACGTCGCCGATGCGTGGGCGATTCGCTCGACCTTCGGCCGGTACTACCCGCGCATCGTCTTCCACGCCGCCGCCCACAAACACGTGCCGATCGTGGAGGCCAACATTTGCGAAGCGGTCCGAAACAACGTGATCGGTACGCGGACAGTTGCACTGGCGGCAGCCGCCACCGGCGCTGCGAAGTTCGTGTTACTCTCGACCGATAAAGCCGTGAATCCGACCAGCGTCATGGGCTTGACTAAGCGCATGGCCGAGCTCGTGTGCCAGTCGTTCGCCGGCGGGAGTGCGACGGAGTTCGTTACCGTGCGCTTCGGCAACGTCCTCGGGAGCCGCGGCAGCGTCATCCCAACCTTCAAGCAACAGGTTGCGGCAGGCGGCCCCGTGACGATTACGCACCGCGACATGAAGCGTTATTTCATGACGATACCGGAAGCGGTGTCGCTGGTTTTGCAGGCTATGTCGATCGGTCGCGACGGCAAGGTTTTCGTGCTCGACATGGGCGACCCGATTCGGATTCTCGACTTGGCCGAACAAGTGATTCGTTTGTCGGGCTTCACGCCGTATCAGGAGATCGATATCGTCGAAACGTCCATGCGGCCGGGCGAGAAGCTCTTCGAGGAAATCCTCACCAACCGCGAAGATTTCTCGCGAACCAGTCACGAGCGCTTGTTCATCGCGGAACAGGACCGGCTGGATTACAGCGAGCTCGGCCGAGCAATGGTACAGCTGCAGCGAACCATTCGTGCCTCCGATTGGCGTGGCGCGCTCAATACGATGCGCCAGTTCGTTCCCGAATACACGCCCGATGCGAGTCTCAACCTCACTCAGCCGCAGCAGACGGCGGTCGTCGAGCGCGACGTCATAGAACCAAGCACCACTCAAAGCGATGGAATTGTGAAGGAAAGATCACGTGCAACTCGTTGAACCAGTTCCGCTGCGGCTCAGCGGTCTCAAGAAGAAGATCCTCGATCGCAGCGCGGTCGTGGGCGTAGCCGGCGTCGGTTACGTCGGACTGCCGTTAGCGGTCGAGAAGGCGAAGGTCGGGTTCACGGTGATCGGCTACGATCGCAACCCAATTCGCGTCGATCAGATCAATCAGGGCCTCAATTATATTCGCGACGTCAACGACCGCGAGTTGGCGGGAATGGTCGACGCCGGGCGTTTGAGCGCGACTACAGATTTCTCGAGCATCAGCAGATGCGACGTGGTGATCATCTGCGTCCCCACGCCGCTGACGGTGAACCTGGATCCGGATATTTCGTATATTCGCTCGGTGGCCGAGCTCGTCGCCCAGCACCTGCGCCCAGGCCAACTCATCTGTTTGGAGAGCACGACCTATCCCGGAACCACCAACGAAGTGCTGCGGCCGATTCTAGAACGTTCGGGATTGAAGGTTGGCGAGGACTTCTTTCTGTGCTTTTCGCCCGAACGGGTCGATCCAGGCAATGCTCGCTACACCACCAAGAACACGAACAAGGTGGTCGGCGGCGTCACGCCCGCCTGTTTAGAGGCCGGCGTCACGTTTTACGAGCAGACGATTCTGCACGTACTGCCGGTTTCGTCGCCTAAGGTCGCCGAGCTCACGAAAGTTTTCGAGAACACGTTTCGCTCGGTCAACATCGCGATGGTCAACGAAATGGCCATGCTGTGCGACCGGCTGGG
>JAICWZ010000540.1 GCA_025966355.1 Thermomicrobiaceae bacterium | reverse complement strand
GCGCGTGGGCGTCATGAATGACGCACCCTACACCGTAGGGGTTTGATCAATCAAACCCACGCGCCTGTCAGGCGCGCCCCTCGTGGCCCCTGCCGCATCACCCATCGTTCGTCGCCCACGCTCACCGCATCACGTCAGCCATCACGCGGTAGTAGTTCTCGTGGTAGATCTTGCGCAGGTCAGATTCGGTGTAGCTGCGGCGGAGGAGCTCGGCGGTGAGGCCAGGCAGGTCTTCCGGGCCGAGCATGCCGGTGAAGGGGTGCGGCTGTTCCATGAGCGGCTCGGGTGCCCAGTCTGCGATCATCGGCCCGGCGTTGATCTTGGAGAGATGATCGTAGAAGTCGGCGCCGATGCCGACGTGGTCGATCCCGACGAGCTGCACCATATGATCGATGTGATCGACCCATTTGGCGATCGTCGGAACGCCATCGGTGATGAAGCCGGAAACAGCGACGGCACCGACCACACCGCCCGAGGCGGCGATGGCGCGAATCATGTCATCGGTGATGTTGCGCAGGTGTGGGTGCAGGGCACGTGCGTTCGAGTGGCTGGCGATGACCGGCGCGGTCGCTTCGTGCAGGATGTCCCAGGCGGTCTGATCCGAGGCGTGCGAGATGTCCATGATGATGCCGAGCCGGTTGACCTCGCGCACGGCGGCTTTGCCGAGGCGGGTCAGACCGCCACGCGAATCGTTCTCCCAGGTGCCGTCACCGAAGAGCGTGCGGCGCATCCAGGCGAAGGAGAGCATGCGCAAGCCGAGCTGGTAGAAGAGGCGGAGCGCCGCCAGATCCTGGCCGAGCATCTCAGCGCCTTCGAAGGCGAGGATCGCGGCGATCTTGCCGCTTTCGGTGATGCGCACGACATCATCGTAGCTGCGCGCCAGCTCGATTTCGTCGCGGTTTTCTTCGATCTCCTGGAAGAGCGCGTCGATCACCTGGATGGTGAAACGGAGCGCGCCGTCGGGCAGATAGATATCGGGAATGAAGACCGGACAGGTCGTAACGCTGACGCCGCCCGCGCGAAATTGCGGAATCCAGTACTCGCCGAGCGAATCGTGATTGCCGTTTTGGCGTTCCTTAAGGATGCCGATGGCGAAGTCGTTGTGCGTGTCGACGATGCCGATACGGCGGGTCAGCTCGGCGTCGGATTGGCTGAAGAGTGGGCTGGTAGTACTCATTTGGTCCCCTTTCGGTATCGTCTGGAAACGCGGGCTGTAATATAGGAGCGACGCTTCTCGATACGTGGTGCGCGACACACGGTATCGTCGTTGGTCAAAGGCAGGCGGTCAAGCGCTGCCAGCCGTCGCGAGCATCGCTGATGCCGGGCGGCTTGGAGCGACACGATGGAGGTTGCACGTGAGCGCACCTGGCGCACCTGGTATTCATCCGGCCTGGACGAGTAGCGCGAAAGATGGCGTGAGCGCCTCGCTTGGCGGTTCCCGTATCTGGCTGACGATCGGACGCGGCATTCTCGATGAGGTCTACTGGCCGCGCGTCGATAGCCCACAGATTCGCGACCTCGGGTTCATCGTGGCCGACGGCAACGGTTACTGGAGTGAAGTCAAACGCGACAGCGAATACGAACTGATCACGCCGCAGCCGGGCGTGCCCGCCTACAGCGCAATCCACCATACCGACCGCTACACGTTACGACTCGATTTCTGCCCGGATAACGAACGCGATGTCGTGCTGATCCGCGCGCGGCTCGACGGACCGCCCGAACTGAAGCTCTACCCGCTCCTGGCGCCGCATCTCGGCAATACCGGTTTCAGCAATACGGCCTGGGTCGGCGAAGCCGGGGGGCGTAAAGCGTTGATGGCGAGCGTGCAGGACGCCAGCCTGGCGCTAGTGGTCGCCGGGGCCGAGAAGCGCGACGCCTTGCTGCGCGGAAGCGCGGGCTACGTCGGAACCTCTGACGGTTGGCAGGATTTCAATCAGAACGGCCGGATGACCTGGACGTATCGGAACGCCGAGAACGGCAATGTCGCG
>JAICWZ010000487.1 GCA_025966355.1 Thermomicrobiaceae bacterium | reverse complement strand
GACGCTGGTCGTCGAAACGGCGCCCGACCTCGTCGATATCAACATCCATCCAGCCAAGCTCGACGTGCGGCTGCGCGAGGAGCGCGCGATCGGAGCGGCGCTCGGAGAACTGTTGCGCGATGCGCTCGGCCGGCGGCCGCTGCCGCTGCGCGAACCGCTGGAATTTGGTCGCGCGCTCATCGATCCGCTTGCCGCCATCCACGAAGAGCCGGAGGTCTGGGATGCGCCGGAACGCCCGATCATCACACCGTATCTGCCGCCGCTCACGTTGATCGGTCAGGTGCAGGGGCGGCTCTTGCTCCTCGAAGGCGAGAGCGGGCTCTATCTGCTCGACCAGCATCGGGCGCACGAGCGGATCATCTATGAGCATCTGCGGCTGAGTCGCGCGGTTCATGGTCAGGAGCACCAGGCGCTACCGGAGCCGCTGCTCATCGAGCTGCGCCCGGCGCTGGCGCATCGCTTCGCTCGCAGAATGAACGAGCTCGCCGCGCTTGGCTTCCAATGCGAGGAGTTCGGCGGCCGCGCGTTCCTCCTGCGTGCTTCACCAATCCTGCCCGGCGTCTTTCAGACACTCAATGGGAGGGATCTCGATGGCTCCGAGTCGATCGGCGAAGCCGACGAAGTCGTCTCCACCATGCTCTCGCTCATCGGTGAGGACGACAGCGATGCCGAAGACTGGCAGGAACGGCTGCTGGTGCAACTCTCCTGTCGCACCGCGCTCCGGCGTGGCCGCGCGCTCGATCGCACCACCATGCGCGCGTTGGTCGAGGCGCTCGGCCAAACCGCCACCCCGGCCATCTGCCCGCACGGCTCGCCCCTCCTCATGCACCTCAGCGGCACGACGCTCGAACGGCAGTTTGATTGGTGATGAGGCCGGTTACGCGTCGTTGGTTGACGCGTCTGTCGCTCTCAGTTGTTCGACATACCAATCGAAGGCTGAAAAGAATTGTTTAAGGGCATCGGGAGCCGCCAGCGCGCCGAGCGGAAAACTTGGAAGCCTCGTAAGCTTGTCATCGTCGATCCAAACACCGGGAATTGCGTTCAAGCGCTGGAGCAATCCTTGTTTGAGCTCAATATCATCGATCATCCATCCAAACTGGATCGCGACGCTCCCATACGTCCAAACAGCAAACGTCCAATGGTGCTGTCCGTTGACATCCAGCATTGCCATGTAACTCGCATCTTTCTTGCCCTTACCGCACCAAGGTCTGAGCGTTCGCGCCTTCGCCCACGCCACGATTCGTTCAAAGATATCGGCCTCAACCTGACCGAAACGCAAAGAGAGTTCGCTCGAGATGCGTTCAGGGGCCCATTGCATCACAGGAGCCCCATTTTTGACTTGCCGAGCTGCAGAGTTGCCTACAACGCGTGGTACGAGCGCCTGGACACCTTGTCCGATGAATTGCTTCAGTTCGATGGCGAAGACTTCAGCAGGGTCGAGCTGGTTGCTCAAGAACTCGACGATACGACGGAGTTCGGTTGGAATCTGGTCGGCGACAAAGATCATGCGGACTCGACCAGCTTGGAGATTTGTCTTGACCGTTTTCCAGTATTCATCGGGGCTGCCGTCGTCGCCGACGAGATTCATCAGTGACTGATCTGGATCTTGCTGGCTCGCGGTGCAATTCTCCTCAAACCGGCGGCGAAGTTCTTCGGCGGGCCAATAGACAACCGCATTGGCGGCGTATTCCAGCATCTGGCCGACGACTTCGCGCCGAATCCTCGTGTCTGTGCTTCGCTTGACTTCGACGATCGTCGGCACGCCGTCCTGATCGAGGAACAGATGATCGACCGACCAGCGATCGACGCCGGTGTCGTCCCCGGGCAATGACATTTCGCGGGCGATAAGCACCCAACGTCGCGGTTCCAAACTTCCCAACTGGTCACCTGCGAGAAGGTCTGGGTAATCCGCGAGATGGCGCTGGAGTAGATCCTCGGAATCGTAGGCCGCTTCGGCCATCTGGAGGAGGGTACTGTCCTGCACAAGATAGATTCGCCCGGTCATCAGTCACCTTCGGCTGTAATCGGCATTGATCCACAATTTGTGGTCGCGTGCCCGTTATAACCGACGACGTCGAAATGGTCCAGGTGGATGGTGGGTAGAAACGTTGTGGCATCGACTTTGCCGGTTGAACGGTGTCCGCCGGTTTTGTATTCCCGGTACCTACGTACTGACCCTTTGGTACCTCTAGCCATTGACGCTGTTCGGGCCGGATCGTTAGCTTAGGAGTGGGGCACCGGTGTGCTTTTGCGCGCCACTGCTGGGATGAGGAGTGCGTCGTTGTCGTCCGGGATACCGAAGCGAGTGTGCTTCACCATTATCG
>JAICWZ010000418.1 GCA_025966355.1 Thermomicrobiaceae bacterium | reverse complement strand
CTGCCTGGTGACAGCAGGTCCCGGGCATACGAATACGGTGACAGGGATCGCGAACGCGATGGCGTCCGAGACGCCCGTCCTTTGGTTGAGCGGTGCGAGCGAGCAGGCAACGGTCGGACTGGGCGGCTTTCAGGAACTCGATCAGGCCGGCGTGGCGCAGCCGGTTTGCAAGGCGGCCTGGACGGTGGAACGAGCGGGCGACATTCCGGTCCTCGTGGCGCGCGCCTGGCGCACGATGCTGGAGGGGCGACCCGGGCCGGTCTATCTTGGGTTGCCCTCCGACGTGCTGACCGAGACGGTCGACGACGCGAATATGCACGCGCAACCATGGACGTTTCGCCCGGCGCTCCGTTTCGCCGAGCCGTCGCTCATCCAGGCGGGGATCTCGCTTTTGCAGGCGGCCCGGAGTCCGCTGGTGCTGGTGAGCCCGTCGGTGGCCCGCGGCGAGGCGGGTGCGCGCTTGCGGCAGTTCGTTGAGCGGACCGGCATCCCGTGGCTGGCGCTCGAAAGTTCGCGCGGGCTAGCCGATCCGGCCTTCAACGGCGCCGGCGCTGCCGTGGCACGTGCTGATGTGGTCTTGCTGGTGGCGCCGCAGGATTACATCGTTCGATTCGGCCGGGAGGAAGCGTTCGCAGACAATGCGCGCGTGATTCACGTAGCGCCGCGCTCGGCCGATGTCGGGCGCAACGCATCGGTGGCACTCGGTGTGGCGGGCGATTCCGCGGCGGTCCTGACACAGCTCGCCGATGCAGCGACGGCGACTCGCTGGGATCACCAGCTCTGGGCGAAAGATGTCGAGGCGCTCAAACTGAGCAATCGCCAGAAACTGGAGCCGTTCGCGCAGTCCGAGGAAACGCCGATTCATCCGCTGCGGCTGGCGATGGAGTTGCGCGCGATCCTGCCACCTGGGTCGCAGGTGGCCCAGGACGGCGGAGAGTTTTCACAGTGGATGCGCTGGGGGTTGGCCGGAGCGCCGTTTACACCGCTCTTGCATGGCAAGTTCGGCTCGATTGGTTCATCGATCCCGCTGGCGATCGGCGCCAGGATCGCCAATCCCGACGCGCCGACTTTCGCCATCCTGGGTGACGGGACCTTCGGCTTCCACGGTATGGAGTTCGATACCGCCGTGCGCCACGGTATCCCGTTCGTGGCGATCGTCGGGAACGATGCGGCCTGGGCGGCCGAGCGCCACCGGCAGGTGCGTATCTATGGCGAAGATCGAGTGATTGCCAGCGATCTGTTGCCGACCCGTTATGACCGCGTCGTCGAAGCGCTCGGTGGCTATGGTGAGTATGTCGAGCGGCCGGAGGAGATACGCCCGGCGCTCGAACGCGCGCTGGCGAGTGGTAAGCCGGCCTGCGTAAACGTCATGATCGCCAGCGTGCCAAGCCCGGCAGCGTTGCCCTAGAGACGATCTTCTCTCGCAGAGGCGCAGAGGGCGCAGAGTTTTCATATATTAAGAATCTCTGCGTTCTCCGCGCCTCTGCGAGAGATCAGTTCCTTGGATCGGATTGGGATGAGCTATCTGCTCGGCGGGATACTGATCGCCACGGCCGCGACGTTGGGCGGCGCCGCTGGGTTTGCCACCTCGTTGGTGAGTGCGCCGTTTCTGCTGCTACTCGGTTTTCCGCTGCCGTTCGTCGTGACGTTGAATTTGTCGATGAACATGCTGACGCGGGTCGCGACGATGGTGAAGCTGCGACGGTTTATTACGCGACGTTCGTCGTGGCTGATCGTCGGGAGCATTCCCGGGCTGGTGCTCGGGGTACTGGTGGTGACCAGCGTCTCATCCCACGCGATCAAATTCGGTACCGGCGTCGTCGTGCTGCTGCTGACCGTGATTCTGGCACGGACGATCAGCAGCGCGCCGCCAAAGCCGCTGAAAGGCGGTCCCGCGGTCGCCGGTTTCGCGGGCGGATTTCTCGGCGCGACGACGTCGCTCAACGGCATGCCGGCCGTGCTGCTGCTGGCACGCGACAAGGTCGCTCCGGCCAGCTTTCTGGCCGACCTGGCGTTCTATTTCGTCGTCTCGAATGCAATCGCGCTCGGCATTCTCTGGCTGAGCAACACTCTCAACACGCGGGCGCTCTTTCCGGCGCTGCTTCTCTGGCTCCCCGGGTCGCTGATCGGCAATCAGATCGGTATCGCCCTCGGCACGCGCCTGCCGGAGCGTATCTTTCGCTGGTTCATCATCGTCGTCGCCTTCGTTGCGGGCGTCATGACGCTGGTCACCGCTTGATGAGGGCAGATAAAGAACGCTATCGCGCGTTACTCCGCTCGGTTCGGCCTGACCTATCGACCGCGCGTTTCGACGACCTCGGCGAGGGTTGGGATAACATCCTCTTCGTCATCGACGAGGAGCGGATCGTGCGCTTCGCGAAGGATGAGCGGACGTCGCGCATGTTGGAGTCCGAAGCGTCGCTCTTGCAGGCGATCGGTCCGGCGCTGCCGGTGCGGACGCCACACCCCGAATTCGTCGCGCGATCTCCCGTAGCGCCGGATATCGCGCTCATGATCTACCGGCGGATTCCCGGCCTGTCACTTGACGACATCGCGCTCGACGATGCGCTGGTCGCCGGGATCGCGGCAGAACTGGCGCGCTTTCTCGATGTGCTGCACGGAATCTCACCGGGTCTGCTCGATGCGATCGAGATTCCGCGACTTACCCCGGACGGCTGGATTAAGCGCCATCAGATGCTCTATCGTCGAACACGCGACGCTGTG
>JAICWZ010000496.1 GCA_025966355.1 Thermomicrobiaceae bacterium | reverse complement strand
GCTGCGTATGATGCGTGAAACCGACCGTACGTTCAGGCTTTTCCGCGCAGATATGGGTGAAATTCGGGTAAGAGCCGCTCCGGCACGCGCCCACTGATCTCGGTTCCGTGTTCGTTGTACTGCTGGTCGTCCACCTGACCGACACGATGAAAGAGATCAAGAATGCGCGCGTCGCCGAACGGCACCATCAAATCGACATCGACGAGCCGCTTGCCGCCGGACAGGATACCGGCAATCCCGGCCAGCAGATCATCGAGGCCCTCGCCCGTTTGCGCCGAGATCGGGATGACCGCTCGTTCCGGCGCGAGTGCGGCCAGGAGCGCGTCCGGGAAGGGACTGCCGTCGAGTTGATCGACCTTGTTGAGCGCCGCGATGATCGGCACGCCGTCCGCACCCAACTCCTCGAGCACGCTATGGACGGTGGCCGCCTGCTGCACAACCTGTGGGTGTGTCACGTCGAGGACATGGACGAGCGCCGATGCCTCGCGGATTTCTTCCAGCGTCGCGCGGAAGGCGGCGATCAGAAGCGTCGGGAGATTCTGGATGAAACCGACCGTATCGGTGATCAGCACTTCGCGTCCGGTTGGCAGATTGACGCGTCGCGTCGTCGGATCGAGGGTGGCGAAGAGCTTGTCTTCGGCCAGTACATCCGCACCGGAGAGCGTATTGAGCAGCGTCGATTTGCCGGCATTCGTGTACCCGACCAGCGATACCACCGGCATGCCGGCGCGCGTGCGTCGATCCCGGTAGAGCTGGCGATGGCGATGGACCTCTTCGAGCTGCTGTTTGATCCAGGTGATGCGCCGGCGCGCCTCGCGGCGGTCCGATTCGAGCTGGGTCTCACCGGGTCCGCGCAGGCCAACACCGCCGACCGCCTGCCGTGAAAGGTGACTCCACATCCGAGTGAGGCGCGGAAGCCGGTATTCGAGTTGCGCCAGCTCGACCTGCAGCCGTCCCTCGTGGGTGCGGGCGCGCCCGGCGAAGATGTCGAGGATGAGCGCGGTGCGATCGATCACCTTTTTCTGCACCGCGTCTTCCATGTTGCGGAGTTGCGCCGGGGAAAGTTCGTCGTTGACCAGCACCAAATCGAAGGGGACCTGATCCGCCAGGTCGACGAGTTCCTGGAGCTTGCCGGAGCCGACGTATTGTCGTGGGTTTGGATGATCGAGCCGCTGGGCGATTGAATCGACAACGTCAATGCTGGCCGTCTCAGCCAGTCGTGCCAACTCCTCGAGTGACGCCTGAAGATCCCAACCGTTATCGCGCCAGTCTACGGCGACAAGGACGGCCCGTTCGCGCTCGGGGGTGATATTGATGGTTCTAATTATTTGGGTTGCTCCTTTGAGGTCCACGCATGCGCGCGTCTCGAAGATTCATGGTCTGTCGTCGCGAGCTTAATCTTATCATTGGGCATCCGGCATCGTATCGCTCGGCTAACGTTGCTTGCGCGACTCACGGACCCGTTCGAGCAGCTTCTCCATCGCGACGCGTCGATCGAGTACGCCGACGATCTCGTCGTTGCCGACGACGACCAGTGTCTCGACGCGCTCATCGGCAAACTCGTTGAGCAATACGCGGATCGATGCTCGCTCGTCGAGTTCCGGCAGTGCCGAAACGGGAATCATCGCGGCGCGGGCGGGAACGCTGAGCCATTCGGCACGCCGGTAGCGACGAACCTCATTGAGCGAAATAACGCCGATGATCCCGGCGTTTTCGGTTACCAGCGCCGGACCGGCGCGGATCTCCGTGAGCAGCACTTCCAGGACCTCATCGAGCGGTTGATCCGCGCGGACGTGCGGATTGAGCCCGCGCACCGCTTCGCCCGCCGTTAGCGAGGTTCCGGCCGAGATGAGCAAGCAGCGCGTCATTTCCTGCCGGCCGGTTCGCGTCACGGCCCAGGCGGCCAGGATCACCCAGAGTCCGGCGGCCGACCAAGAAAAATGGCTGCCGACGATCACCAGCCCGGCCGCCAGGGCGAAGGTCGCAATTGCTTGTCCGTACGCGACCGCGACCCGCGTACCGAATGCGAAATCGTCGTGCAAATACCAGACGAACGCACGGAAGATGCGGCCACCGTCGAGCGGATAACCGGGTAACAGATTGGCGATCACGAGCACTAGATTGGCGCCCGCAAGGAAGAGAAGATCATGAGCGATGAGTGAATCGGAAAACGAAAATGCGAACCAGAGGAGTGCGAATAGCGCCGCCAGCATCGTACTGGCTACCGGTCCCGCACCCGCGATCAAGGCGTCGTCGAGCGGGGTC
>JAICWZ010000403.1 GCA_025966355.1 Thermomicrobiaceae bacterium | reverse complement strand
CCGACAGTACTCGGGTTGACTGCTATCATCTGGGCGCTGGAAGGTGTGCGGTTCTATTTCATTGCGCATTCGGTTACCGGTGGATTCAGTTTCAGCGAGGCACTCTTCGTAGCGCTTCTGGCGAGTTTACTGACCGTCGTGCCGTTGACACCGGCCGGACTCGGCTTCGTAGAACTCGGAGTGGTCGGCATGCTGACCGTGCTCGGCATCGGGCAGCAGACGGCTGCCTCAATCGCGTTGCTCGACCGGGTCGTTGCCTACTGGAGCGTCATCGTTGTCGGCGCCATCGTCTATCCGATCGTGCGTTGGGCCTGGCGGTAGGGAGTCACATGCGCGTCGCCTTCGATTACACGTCGGCCATCTATCAACGCGCCGGCGTCGGCCGTTACACACGAAGTCTGGCGGCCGAAGTCGCGCCGCTGCTGGACGATGACGATGAGTTCATTCTCTGGTACACCTCCATGTCGCGCGCTCCACGCTCAATCTCGTCGGTCGCTGCGGGTTCGCACGGTACATCCAAGCGCATCCCACTCTCGCCACGCGCAGCGTCGCTCCTCTGGCAACGGATGCGACTCGCGCTTCCGATCGACCGCTTAATCGGCCAGCCCGATCTGTTGCATTCGCCCGATTTCGTGGCGCCGCCGGTCAAGGCACCGTTGATCGCGACGATTCACGATCTGAGCTATCTCGTCGTGCCGGAATTCGCGCACCCCAACCTGAAGCGCTATCTCGAGGCGTCCGTGCCACGCACGATTCGTCGCGCGTCGCACGTCATCGCCGTGTCGGAAATGACGCGACAGGACATCATCGAGCGCTACCAGGTCGAGCCGTCACGCGTGTCGACGATCTACAACGGCGTCGATGGTTGGTTTTACGAGCCGGATCAGGCGGCCGTCGAGCGCGCGATCGAGCACTTTGGCCTGCGCCGCCCGTACTTCATTATTGTCGGCACGGTGGAACCACGGAAGAATCATCTCGCATTGCTTCACGCGTTCGCCCAGCTTTACGAAAAGCGGAAAGACGTTTCGCTGGCGATCGTCGGCAGTCCGGGCTGGCTATCAGAACCGATTATTGCCGAGATCGAGAAATCGGCGATGTCGATGCCGGTACGCTATCTTCGCTTTGTCGACGACACCTGGATTCCCGCGCTCTATGCCGGCAGCGTGGCGCTCGTGGCGCCGTCCTGGTACGAGGGATTTGGTTTGCCGGTACTCGAAGCGATGGCCTGCGGCGCCGCCGTCATTACCAGCGACCGCGGTTCGCTGCCGGAGGTCGCCGGAGACAACGCCATTCTCGTCCCACCGGGGGATATTGAAGAACTGGCCGCCAGTATGGAACGGCTCCTCGATGACTCAGCGCTCCGCGCGGACCTGGTGCGGCGTGGGCGTGCGCACGCCGCCACTTTCAGCTGGCGCGCGGCCGCCGAGGAGCACGTCGAACTCTACCGCCAGGTCGCGGCGAACAAATGAATGACGAGACCAACGATCTGACGCAGGACCTGGACTCCCATGGGCAAACCGAGACGCCGCCGCGCAGTCGCGCCAATCTCGGATTGATCGGATTGATCTTCCTGTTGCCCCTGGTACTGATGTTCGTCACCTCGGTCGTCTGCATCGCAGTCGTCATCGCACGGCATTGAGTCACCACCACACGCCGCGCCGACCTCTACCGGAGCCTGACTGATCGATGATCGAACGACTGATAGATTCCGATCTCACGATCGTGTTTTCCTCCGCCTTCGGCGCTGTCGCTGCCGTGTTCCTCCTCGCCATTGCCTGGGTTGGCATTCCGTCGATCGAACGGATCGCCGGAAACACCGTTCGTCGCATTCTGACCAATAGCGCGGTACCGATCGGCGCCCAGCTTTTCAACCAGGCGGTCAATCTCGTCTTCGCGATCTTCATGTTGCGGCTGCTGGGTGTCACCGGAAATGGCCAGTACGTCGTTGCGACGACCGTGTGGCTCTACGCGAAGACGATTTCGGACTTCGGACTCGGCGTGCTTGTCACGAGAGAAGTCTCGCGCAGCCCCGGTGAAGCAGGCGAGCTTCTCGGCTCATCGACACTCCTCCGCTTGCTGATGCTGCTCGTCCTCACGCCGCTCATCGGTTTCTACGTTTTGTGGGGCACGCAGTGGTCGGATCTCTCGCGGACCAGTGCAATCGCGATCCTGCTGCTCGTCGTCACGATTGGGCCGAGCAGCTACACCGAAGCGGTCAACTCGATCTTCAACGGCCGCGAGCGCATGGAGTTCCCGGCCATTCTCAACATCTTCACCAATCTCTGTCGCTTCGGCTTCGGGCTGGCAGCACTCGTCGCCGGTTGGGGCGTGATCGGCCTGGCAACGATCGCACTGGTAAGTACCGTGCTTTCATCGCTTGCCTTTCACGTTTCGGCCCGCCACCTCGACGTTCGACCACGCTGGCGCTTGAGTCGCGTGCAGGCGCGGACGCTCATTCTTCTTTCCTGGCCGCTGCTCCTGAACGCACTCCTGCTCAATCTCTTCTTTCGCGCCGACGTGTTCATCATTCAGGCATCCAAGGGCGACAGCGAACTGGGTGTCTACGACGCGGCCTACAAGTTCATCAACATGCTTCCGCTCATTCCCGCTTATTTCACGCTGGCCGTCTTCCCGCTCCTGTCGCGCTATGCCGTCTCCAGTGCGGCCAAGCTGATGGATAGCTATCGACTGGCCGCCAAGCTCCTTTTCATCGTTGCCTGGCCGATCACGATCGGTACGATGCTGCTCGCGCCCGATCTTATCCGCGTCCTCGCCGGCGAAGCGTTTCTTCCCGACT
>JAICWZ010000571.1 GCA_025966355.1 Thermomicrobiaceae bacterium | reverse complement strand
GGCGTCTACCCACAGGTCCGCTCGCCTTTCACCGACCGCGCGACCATCTTCCTTTATGATCAGATCCCCGGCGGTGTCGGCTTCAGCGAACGTCTCTACGACCTGCACCACGACCTTCTTCACGGCGCCCACGACCTCATCCGCGCCTGCCCCTGCGACTCCGGCTGCCCCTCCTGCGTCGGCCCGGCCACCGAGGTCGGAGCAGGAGCCAAGGCGAACACGCTCGGGATCCTGAAGGCGATGCGGGAGCGGGAGTAATTTATGTCCCGTTTTGGGCCTAGTTTTATTTGATCGTCATTTGATGGAATCGCTTTGCATAGCGCCAATCCGGCTGTTGATGTCGTGAAGATGCGCGAACGTACACCGATTCTTGGACGAGATCGCCAGTTGTTCTTATTTGATAGGTATTTGATTAACGGGGTGCGACTGGGTTTTATCGGGATTCATGAGCTGGCCACAAGAGCTCGTTCCTGATGCCGTTAGTGGCCGCGCAAACTCGCAGATCCGGCATGCTTGCATCCTATCTTGACCCGCCCCCTTCCTCCCGGTATAATCCATTGGATCGGTTGCTGGCGGGAGTGTACGGACACCGGGAAGCTGGGCTTTGAAGCAGCAGATGTTTGACCAGCCACATAATCTCGAAACTGTGATCGAATTCAGGCCTTTGGGTTTCAATCGAACCCAAAGGCCTTTTTTCTTGTCGGGGATGATGCGAAGGGAGCGACAATGGCAATCGTGATTCGCGGTGGTCGAGTTGTTGATCCCTCTCAAGGTCTCGACGTGGTAGCGGATGTGCTGGTTGACGATGGTCGAATAGTCCAGATTGGTGAGAAGTTGGTCGGATCGGATGGTGTCGAGGTCATTGATGCGCACGGCTTGATCGTGACGCCCGGTCTGATCGATGTCCATGCGCACCTGCGCGATCCCGGCTTTCCGGCCAAGGAGACGCTCGAGACCGGTGCGCGGTCGGCCACGCAGGGTGGCTTTACCACGGTCTGCTGCATGCCGAATACGAATCCGGCGCTCGACACTGCCGAGCGGGTCGCCGACATCGTCGAACGCGCGCGCGATCTGCCGGTGCGGATCTTCCCGCTTGGGACGATCACGGTTGGTCGAGCGCTGGAAGACGTCGCGGATCTGGAGGCGATGGCGCGAGCGGGGGCGGTCGGTTTCTCGGACGACGGCGAGAGCACACGCAACTCGCAGGCGATGCGCGCCGCGCTGGAATGGTCTGCCGGGTCTGGCCTGCCGATCATGGTGCACTGCGAGGACTGGAGCCTGATCAACGGCGGCGTCATGCACGAAGGGGCGGTCTCGCACGAGTTGGGGTTGCCTGGATTGGCTGCGGCGGCCGAGGAGATCATTATCAATCGGGATATCGAGCTGTCGCGCATCACCGGCGGCTGGCTGCATGTCCTGCACGTCAGCACCGCGCGTGGCCGCGAACTCGTGCGTCAGGCCAAGCTCGATGGATTGAACGTGACCGCCGAGGTGATGCCACATCACTTGCTGCTGACCGACGAGTGGGTCGCCGGACGGCGCCGCTTCGTTGGTTTGAACGAGCAGTTCGAGGGGCCATGCCCCGATCCCAATGCCAAGGTAAACCCACCCTTGCGGACGTCAGCCGATGCCGAAGCGTTGCTTGCCGGTTTGATCGACGGCACGGTTGACATTCTTGCGACCGATCACGCGCCGCACGCGGCGGCCGATAAGCCGGTCGACTTGAGGCAGGCTGCTTCGGGCATGATCGGGTT
>JAICWZ010000100.1 GCA_025966355.1 Thermomicrobiaceae bacterium | reverse complement strand
CGAGGAGATGGGCACGGCGCTCATCCGTGCCTCGTATTCGACCAATATCAAGGAACGGCGCGACTGCTCGACGATTCTCTTCGACGTGCAGGGGCGGACGCTGGCGCAGGCCGAGCATATCCCGATCCACCTCGGCTCGCTGATGGGCATTGTCGAGGAAGTGCTGAGCCGCCATCCGATCGACACGATCGACCCCGGCGACATGTTCATCGGCAACGACGCCTACACCGGCGGCGGCACGCACCTGCCCGATATCGTCGTTCTGTCACCCGTCTTCGTCGATGAGCGGCCGGTTGCCTTCACGGCGAACCTGTCGCACCACGCCGACTTCGTTGATCGCGGCCACGCCCACATCTATCAGGAGGGGCTGCGCATCCCGCCGGTCAAGATCTTTGACAAGGGCGAGCTCCGCCAGGATGTGCTCGAGTTCATCCTGCTCAACTGCCAGGTGCCGCACGAGCGGCTCGGTGACCTGCGGGCGCAGTTCGCGGCCAACCGACTGGGTGTGCGCCGCATGCAGGCGCTCTGCGCGAAATACGGCGTCGAGACGGTCACTGCGGCGGGCGAAGCGCTGCTCGACTACGCCGAGCGCCAGACCCGCGCCGGGATCGAGCAGATTCCCGATGGTGTCTATCGCTTCGAGGATCGCTTCGACAGCGAGCAGTTCGGGCTGGATGAACTCGAACTGCACGTCGTCGTCACGGTGCGCGGCGACGAGATCTTCCTCGATTTCAACAACAACCCGCCGCAGGTGCGGGCCGGCCTGAACATGGTCTGGACGGCGCTGCTGGCGACGGTCTATTACGCCGTCAAGACGGTGGTCGACCCGACGATCCTGCCGAACGCCGGTATGTACCGTCCGGTCCACGTCGAGGCGACGCTCGGCTCGATCGTCAACTGCCTGCCGCCCGGCGCGATCAACGGCCGCACACAGACCTGCCAGCGGGTCGTCGATCTGATCCACGGTGCGCTGGCGCAGGCGGTGCCGGAGCGCGTCATCGGCGCCTGCACCGGTTCGAACGCCGGCATCACCTTCTCCGGAGTCGATCCGCGCACCGGCATCTATTACTCATATCTCGAGACGATCGGCGGCGGCTTCGGCGCGCGCGCCACCAAGGACGGCCTCGACGGCGTGCAGACGCACGTGACGAACACCTCGAACCTGCCGGTCGAGAGTCTGGAGGTCGAATATCCGCTGCGAGTCGAGCGCTACGAACTGGTGCAGGATTCCGGCGGACCGGGCAAATGGCGCGGCGGCATGGCGATCCGGCGCGATGTGCGCGTGATCGACCATGTGGCGGCCTTCAATGGAAGCTCCAGCCGCCGCATCAGCCAGCCGTGGGGACTCTTTGGCGGCTTGCCCGGCGCGCGCTCGATCGTGACGATCGATGGTGAGCCAATGGCGATTACGACCAAGGGACAGACGCTCTTGCAGCCCGACCAGGTCGCCAGTCTGATAACGGCCGGCTCGGGCGGCTACGGCGATCCCCACGATCGCGATCGCGCCCTCGTCGCCCGCGATCTGGCCGACGACAAGATCAGCGCCGATCAGGCGCGCGAGGATTATGGCTACGAATCGTGATCTGACGCACGAATGCGCGAGGCGTGTCATTGGCGAACGTCGCCGTGTATGGCAACAGCGATCATTATGAAACGGGGAGGGACGGGCGCCGCCTCATGGGGCGCGCCGGGCGTCACCAATGACGCCCCGACGTGAGGGAGCATAGATCAACATGGCAAACCGGGACGTGATCGTTATCGGTGGCGGGATTAGCGGGACGGCGGCCGCGTTTGATCTGGCGCGGGGCGGGGTAAAGGTCACGCTGATCGAGCGGGGGCCGGAGCTGGCGGCGATGGCTTCCGGCTGGACGCTGGCCGGTGTGCGCCAATCAGGCCGGTTGGCGCCCGAGGTGCCGCTGGCGCGGGCGGCCGTCAAGCGCTGGGAACATCTGAACGAGGAACTGGACGCCGATACCGAGTATCGCCAGCAGGGGAACCTGCGCCTGGCACGGACGCCCGACGAAGTCGACGTCATCCGCGCCATGGTCGATGAGCAGCAGGCGCTTGGGCTGGAGATCAGCTTTCTGCCGGATAACGCGGCTGTGCGCGCCGTCGCGCCGGCGCTCTCCGAGACGGTGCTGGCCGCGTCTTACTGCCCGAGCGATGGGCACGCCAACCCGAAGATGGCGGTCAACGCCTTTGGGCGCGCCGCCGAGCAGGAAGGTGTGACGATTCGCACCAATACCGAGGTGGTGGAGATCGAAGCGAACGGCGGGCGCGTGCAGGGCGTGCGCACGAATGACGGATTTATCGCGGCCGATGCGGTCGTCGTCGCGGCCGGAGTCTATACCGACCGGCTGGTGCGGCCGTTCGGGATCTCGATCCCGATTAGGATCACGCAGGCGATCGTGGCCCAAACGGCTCCGGCGCCGCCACTGCTGGCGCAGGTGCTCGGTGTGGCCAACGGTGATATCGCCGGGCGGCAGGAGGTGAGCGGGCGCCTGCGCTTTACGGGCACGTCGCTCCCCTGGCCGTCGCAGGAGCCGACGCGCGATCCGATCGTATTGCTGCCGCCCGCGGGCGAAATCGCGGCGCTGGTGCAGCGCACAGCGGCCGTCTTCCCGGCGTTCGGGAAGCTCGGTCTGGAACATCTCTGGGGCGGACTGCTCGATATGACGCCGGACGCGCTGCCGGTGATCGAGCGGGCCGAACATGTTGAAGGATTGGTCGTCGCGGCGGGATTCTCGGGCCACGGCTTCTGCCTCGGGCCGGTCACCGGACGGATTCTGGCGGAGTTGGTGACGACCGGAACGTCGTCATTGCCGATCGAGGCATTCCGGTCGTCGCGCTTCGGCTCCGATCAACCCACAACCGAAGCGCTGCTGCACGGTTAACTACGATTTACTCGCGCCTTTGACCCATTTACCGTCGTCGTTCTTGTGATATTTACGTTCGACGGCACCCCAGGCGACGCGATGAGCGCGCGACTCGTCGTGGTGATACTCGTCCCAGGCGCTGTTATACGCTTCCTTATAGATATCCTGCGCGTGAGACGGAAGATTGTCGCGGACCGATTCCGGCAGGTCGGACTTGGTGTCATACGGCATGTCATGCTCCTTTCCATACCTTACCTGCTCCTTAACTGGGCAATATAAGTGCCAAAGGAGCGGGAATTGTGACCTGGAGGCATGATTTGGGCCGAATTGGCTGCGAATCAGCGGGGTTGTTAACGCGGCGACGCGGAGCACTGGGGACAGAGCACTCCGCGTCAAGGGAAGGGAAGGGATTGGGTTTTCCGAGGGTTCGTCGAGCGACGTCCCTCGGTCTTATAGTTGTACCAGTTGACATAAAAAATGTCAATGGTTGAGTCGCACTCGGGCAACTCAAGGCTATATATGGCAAGCGGCGTGCCACCGTATCTGTGCCGAACGGGCAAGGGTAACAGCGGCTCGCGTTACGATGAGGGCACGTCATCCGTGACCGGCAGTGGGAGATCCTGGGTGTCGGCGAGGTTGCGGCGCGGGGTGACTTCGGCGTCGATCTTTCGGATCAATTCGTAGGCGAGTTCGGTGGCGATCTGGACGGTGTTGACATCGACGGCGTCGAGCGTGTCGCTCGTTTGATGCCAGTGTGGCGGCAGGCCGTTTTCGTCGAGGCCGATGATCGAGATCGCCTCGTAGCCTTCGATGAGCGCCGCGTACTGGTCGGTCGGCATGAGTCGATAATTCGCCGGCTCCGACCCCCACTCAGGATGCCGGCTAGCGATCTCGCCGGCGTATTTCAGGAGTTGGTCGGACGATGGTCGGCTGCGGAGAAGACCCTCGCTCTGCGTGTAGTGGATCGTGCCCGCGCCGACCTGATCGAGATTGATGAAGTAGGTCTCTTCCGGCAGAAAGCTGTTGTCGCGGAGAAAGCCATGCATGCCGACCTGTCCGGCTTCCTCACCGGTGGTGTAGAGCAGCCAGGTTTCGACGTTGTCGAGATGTCCGTTCTTGAGCGTGTTCGCCAGCGCGATCAGCGCCGCTACGCCGGACGCGTTGTCGTTGGCGCCAATGAGCGCTTCACCACGCAGCTCCGCTTCGGTCAACAGGATGGCGACGAGCAGCAGAATAATCATCGGCAGCCAGGCGATCTGCCAGATCGATGAGAAGCGGCCGAAATTGCCGGCCAGCAACAGGATCGGGATCCAGATGACGCAAGAGACGATCGTAATGACGACCGATCGCAGCACCTTGATGAGCGAGGTGTGCCAGAGCAGGCCCGAGCGTGCGGTGTCGAGATGCGCCGTGAGGATAACGCGGCGCGCCGGTTGGCCGATCTCGTCGTTGACGCGCGCCGGGATAATGCCGAGCACATTGCTGCCGCGCCGGGTCGCGAAGAGACGCGAAATGACGGGCACGCGCAGGAGCTCGAGCCCGAAAACGATGGCCCCGAGCAGGGAGATGATGAAGCCGATGAGCGGCGATACGGTGCCGATCGGTACGCCGACCGCGATCCAGCAGAAGAGTACGACGTACATGAAGGCGAAGCTCGGTGGCACGCGTACCGGTAGGAGTGCCGCCGGCACGCCGATTTCGCGCAAGCGACGCATCACGTAATGGACCGCCCGGCGCTCTTTGCCGGTGCCGGGTAGGCGCGGACCGATATCGCGTGCGAGCGCGCTGATGTCGGCTCGATTTACGGCCACGATAGTCCCCACAATCGTGTTAGGCGGTCTGACTTCCTGGGCGCTCGCTCAGGCCACTGGAATGGCGGCTTCGAGCACGTCGAGATTCTCCCAGCCCATGCCCCGCTTCCCGTCTTCGATCTCGTGAACGACCTCGACGACTTTCGCGTTCACCGGCGTCGGGATGCCGAGTCGCTCGCCGGTCCGCACGATTGGCACTGACTGCATGTCGACCTCGGTCTTTCGTTTCTTGACCTTGAGGTCCATCCAAATCCCCATGTGCGGCTTGAACGAGCCTTGCATCTCTTCGCCGAGCTGATCGAGGTTGCGGTTTGCCTCCGCCTCCCAGCCCGGTGCCGGCAGGAAGGCATTCGGATCGAAATTGCCGATCATCTCGAGCGGATGGCCCTGCGCCGAGGCGACTCTGGCCGCTTCGGACGCGGCGGCGAGGGCGACGCGGCGCCCGCGCGGGTCGGAAAGCACTTCCTGCACCGTGCCGTCGACCGTGGAGATGGCGAAGGCCATGGCGGCGTAAACGAGCTTGCCCCAGAGATAGCCCCAGATATTGGTCGTGATGTCGACCGGCATCACGCTGCTCAGCACCTGCTCGATGTCGTTCAAGCGTGGCGTCAGCGAGCCGTCGAGTTCGCCGATGTGGATCACCTGCTCGGTGGCGAACTGGATGACGCCCGGCTCGATCAGGTCCGCCGCGAAATGCACGAAGCAGCCGACGGTGCGTTCGGCGCCGATCTCTCGCGCGATGATTTCCTCGTTCAACCCGTTCTGAATCGAGACGACGTAGCCGTCCGGCGCCAGTAGTGGGGCGATCTCTTTGATCGCACCTTCGGTGAAGTGCCCTTTGACGCAGAGAAAAACGGTCTGGAGCGGGCCCTGCACATCCTTCGCGAGCATCGCCTTGACCGGATAGAAGTGATCGCCACGGCCGCCGATGATGTGCAACCCCTTCTCGTTCATCGCCTGCACATGTTCCGGCACGACATCGACCAGGGTGATATCGTGGCCCGCTTTACTCGCGAAGGCGCCGATCGTGCCGCCGATGGCGCCGGCTCCGAAGATCGTGACCTGCATCGGTTCCCCCTTGTATTTCCACCATGAAGAGACATCGGGTCGCGGTTACCCGCCAGCCTTCAATTCGCCTGTCGTACGACCAGTGTAGTGGAGTTCTCCGCTCAATGAAAGGCAGTGACGCGAGCTTTGAGCGGCAGAAATAGCCGAGATTGGTGGCGCGCGACATGCAACGCGAAGCTGCCGGGGTTCACGCTGCCTAGCCCGATCGTACCGCGAATCGTGCTGGCGACGAAGGAAGGTGAGCGTTATGATCTGACCCATATGCCGGAGCGGTCGCCAGTAACCGTGTCGATCGTCCGGCGTTAAGCAAGTGGTCCGCGGGACAGGTCGACGCTTGGGTAGGGATTGGTTTCATTCAGCCGCAACAACCAAACGATCAGCGAACGTCGGAGCACGACCGGCTCAAGCGGAGCGTCGGTGAGCTTTGCTCACCGCACAAGATTGAGTCAGACGGGAGCTGGCTGTTGACGGGTGAAGCGCTGCTTCGCGCGTCCGGTTTCAGCGACACGTTGGGGGACAGAATTTGACATTCGGCAGACTGGAGCGAAGAGGCCTCCTGTGGCTCATCGCGTGTGCGCTTGGCATTCTGACGCTCTATCCGGCGACGGCAGGTGCCAGCGGCATCACCGTTCCAACCGCCTCCGCCACCGCTACCGCGAATTCGCCGACGCACGACTGGATCGTCGGCATGCGTTCGGCGCCGTCTACCGGCGTTGCCTCGTTCCTTTCGGAAGCCGGCAGCGCCGCCGTGAACCGGATCGCCGCGCAATCGGACGCCTATGCCATCAAGATCGACAAAGACGATCGTCCGTCCGATGTTGTCGCGCACTGGATGAAGGATCCGTCCGTCGCCTACATCGAGCCGAATACAGTCTATCAGTGGCAGATCGAGCCGAACGACACCCTCTATGATCAGCAAAGCTGGGCTAAGACCGACGATCTGCCGAGCGCCTGGTCGATCGCGACCGGCCAGCCATCGACGATCGTCGCGATCCTTGACTCCGGTGTGCGTGCCGATCATCCCGATCTGGCGGGCAAGGTGCTCCCCGGCTACGACTTCTTCAATAACGACAGTGACCCGACTGACGATGTCGGCCATGGCACGGCGGTCGCCGGAATCGTGGCGGCGCGGGGAAACGACGGCGTCGGTATCGCCGGCGTCG
>JAICWZ010000118.1 GCA_025966355.1 Thermomicrobiaceae bacterium | reverse complement strand
GTCGATACGCATGGAGACATCTTCGCCTGGACCGGCGCGACGACGAAGCCGTGGAGCGGGCATCTGATCGCCGAAAACGTCGCCACTTTCGGCAACCTGATCGTCGGCGAACAGGTGCTGACCGAGGCGATGGCCGCCTATCAGGCGACCGAGGGTGAACTGCGCGATCGCCTGCTGGCCGCCTACCGCGCCGGGCAGGCGGCCGGCGGCGACGCCCAGGGCGTGCAGTCGGTCGCGTTTTATATCGCGCGGATCAACGCGTATCCGTTCATCGACCTGCGCGTTGACGATCATCCCGCGCCAATTGACGAGTTGCACCGGCTGGCGGCCCTTGCCGAACATTCGATCGCGCCACGCCTGCCGCAACTCGAACTCGACGCGCCGAACGCGATGAGAGCCGGCGAGCAGGTAGTCGTTCGGGTTTCCTGTGACGGTCAGCCGGTTCCGGTGATCGCCATCGAGGCGAATCGCGTGCATCTTGGGCTCACCGCTGCCGACGGCACGCTGGCGTTCACGCCCACTTCAACCGGGGATGTCTATCTGATCGCCGCGCAGCCGCCCACCGCTACGCGAGCCGCCGCCAGTTACCAGTTCATTCCGGCGGTGCGCTGGCTACGCGTCGAGTAAGCGCCGATGCCGACCGCCGCGCCGAGCGAACTGACGCTCTCCCAGATCTGGAACGCCCAGTGGCTGGCGTCGCCGCTTCGCCTGATCGACGATCGCGAACTGCGGGTCATTTATCGCGGTGTCTGGACCCATGGCCTCGGTCCTGATTTCTCCAACGCCTACATCGACCTTGACGGTCAACTCCTGCGCGGTGCGATCGAGCTGCACCGGAGCACGTCGGACTGGTTCACGCACGGTCATCAGCTTGATCCGGCCTACAACGAGGTCGTGCTGCACGTCGTCTGGCAGGACGATTCGCGCGAACCGGTGCGTCGCAACGATGGCGCGACTGTGCCGACCCTGCTTCTCCCAGACTATCTGCCGGGAGCGCTCGGAGACTTCGCCGGAAATCCGACCCTTCGCCCGCTCGGAGCCATCGGCTTCGACTATTGCGCACCGACCGTCGCGGCAGCCAATCCAGCCGCGTTGCGAAACGTCTGGGAACGCGCGGGCGATGAGCGCATGCGTCTCAAGACTGACGCCGTCGCCGCGCGGCTCGCGGGCGAGCCACCGGCTCAAACGCTCTACACCCTGCTTCTCGACGCGCTCGGCTACACGCGCAATCGCGAACCGATGCGCGCCATCGCCGAACGCCTCCCCTATGACCACCTCGATGCGCGGCTGATCGGGCGAGATGCCGAAGAGCGCTTCGAGCGCGCGGCCGGGCTGCTGCTCGGCCTGGCTGGATTCCTGCCGCTCTCACCTCATGAACAGGAGTCCGCCGAGCTCAATCCGGAGCAGATCGTACGCGTTGAACATGCCTGGCGAACGCTTGGCGCCGCCTGGCGTGGCATCGAAGTGCCACCCTCAAGCTGGACGCTGGCGCGCATACGCCCGGCCGCCCACCCAATTCGCCGCCTGCTCGCGATGGCAACGATTCTGGCGCGGCTTTCCGACGGATTAGTCGAGGATTTCTGTGCCAGGCTCGAACATAACGATGCCTATGGCACGCTGCAAGACTGGCTGATCGAGGAGAATCGCTATCTCGGACGTGCCCACGCGCACGAGGTGATCGTCAATGTACTCGTCCCCTTTGCCCTCGCCTACGGCGATCTCACCGAGCAAGCGGACATGACGGAACGCGCCATCGACATCTGGGCGGCACTCCCGGCCGGGCAGGGCAACGCCGTCATCAAGCGCATGGTCGCCCAGGTCTGCGGCGATCATCCACAGCGCGTCAGGTCAGCCCGCGCCGAACAGGGCCTGCTCCATCTCTACGCCACCGGCTGCCGGGCAATGCGCTGCTTCGAATGCCCGGTCGCGCACCTGGAGATCCTGGCGACCTCTTTGTCGTCGCATGGATAGGGCTCGGGGGATATGATTACATTCCGCGGCTGCCGCTGAACCGGTCGCGAGGGGAACGCGCGAGAGGGAATCGTGGCCGAGCTTCCGGTCGCTGAAACGAGCACACCGCCGAGCCTGCCCGACGACGCTGACCCCACTCCTTCGGAAAAACAGGGGCTGCTCACCTCGCTGGTACGCTATCGTCCGTACCGCTTCCTCTGGAGCAGCGCCGTCCTGACCCAGATCGGCCAGTGGATGCTTCAGATCACTCTCGGTTGGGTGATGTTGCAACTCACCGACTCAGCCGCGTATGTCGGCTTGATCGGCTTCGCCTCCGGTCTCCCCTTCATCCTCGTCTCGATACCGGCCGGTGTCCTGATCGATCGCATCGATCGGCGTCGGATCCTGCTGATCTCCAATGCCGTCGCGCTGGTGGTCGGCTTCGGTTTGGCGCTGCTCGTCTCGCTCGGCCACGTGCAGCCTTGGCAACTGCTGCTGGCCGCGCTGCTCAACGGCTGTGCGCTCGCTGTCAACAACGCCACGATCCAGACGATGGTGCCATCGTACGTCGAACGCGAGCACTTGCAAAACGCCATCGCCGTGATGTCAGCCGGACAGAACTCGACGCGCATTCTCGGGCCGTCGCTCGGCGGACCGGCCATCGCCCTGCTCGGTGCGGCCGGTGCGCTCTACGTGCAGTCCGCGGTTCTCCTCGCGGCGCTGCTTATCACGCTTCTGCTGCCGTCGGTCAAGCCGGTCATTCGCACACTCGATATCTGGCGCAACATTGGCGAAGGGCTCCGCTTCGTCGCGAGGAGCCCGGTTCTCTCCGGCCTGATCATTCTGGCGGCCGTGCCGTCGCTCCTGATTTTTCCTTATGTCCAGTTACTGCCCATCTATGCGCGCGACATCCTGCATATCGGCGCCGGTGGGCTCGGACTGCTGCTCTCGGCCGGAGGAACGGGCGCCGTCGTCGGCTCGCTGGTCGTAGCAGGACCGATCAAACTCAAACGGCCGGGACTCATCATGCTGCTCGGCGCGTGCGCCTACGTCTTCTTCACCCTCGCCTTCGCCTACTCGGTCTGGGTCATCGCGACGGTGCTGCTGCTCTTCGGTTGCGGGTTCATCGGCTCGGCCTTCATGTCGCTCAACAACACGTTGTTGCACGTTCATCTCACCGATCAGATGCGTGGTCGGGTGATGGGGATTTACACGCTGACCTGGGGGATGTCGACGCTCGGTGCCTGGCCGATGGGCATTCTGGGCGACGTGATCGGCGTACCGAGCGCCGTGGCAACCGGTTCGATCCTGACGGGGATCGGTGTCGTCCTGATCGCGCTTCGCTGGCGCGTGCTGCGGACGATCTGAACGCGCTCAGTCCTGGCCCGGCCGTGGATCCGGCTCGCCTGATGTCCAGGCGGGCGGATCGCTCGCCGGGAACGATTCTTTGCTTGCCTCGTCGACCACCTTATCGGCTGATGATGCCTTCGGACGCTCGACCTTCCCCTGCGCGAAGACGTCGATCATGCGCTGGCAGAAGGCGGGCAGATCGTCCGGTTTGCGGCTGGTGACGATGCCGTTCTCATAGACGACTTCCTGATCGACCCAGGTGCCGCCGGCATTCCGAATATCCGTTTGCAACGACGGATAACTCGTCACCGTGCGCCCTTTTAGAACGCCGGCTTCGACGAGCATCCAGGGACCGTGGCAGATCGCCGCGACCGGCTTGCCGTCCTCGACCATCTCGCGCACGAAGCGCACCGCTTCGGGCACCATACGTAGCTTGTCCGGATTCATCACCCCGCCGGGCAAAAGGAGCGCATCAAAGTCGGAGGGCTTGGCTTGATCGAGGGTTTGATCGACGTGGATCGTATCGCCCCAGTCTTTGCGATCCCACGACTTGACGTCGCCGTCATGCGGCGAAATCACCGTAACCATGACGCCCGCTTCGTTCAGCGCACGCGCCGGTTCCAGGTACTCAACCAGTTCCACGCCATCGGTGAAAAGGGCCGCGACGCTCAGGCCGCGCAGTCGTTGTTGATCCATCATGACCTCCCGTTGTTGGCTCAAATTCATCGTCTTCGCTGTATGACGACAGCGCACGGGTCGTGCCAGTCCGGCGACGAGCGGGCGAAATGGTGCGCTATACTCTCTCAAACGCGAACGGGGCCAATCCATGCGGGTGGCGCGAGGCAGGAGAGGAACGTACTGATGTCTGATATCCAGTGGTCAGAACGCTGGTCGAGGCGCGGCAAGCTGGCAGCGGAGCGGGCAACCGCCCCACGCACGCCAAATCCGAAGATGATCTCGTTTGTCTTTGGCGATCCGGATGCCGGTAGCTTGCCCCTGAACGAGATGGCCGAAGCGGCCGAGAGTCTGGCCGAGCACAAGCGCGTCGACGCGCTCGGCTATCAGGACCCGATTCGCGGCGATGAGCTGAACGAAGCGCTCTCGATCAAGTTGGCGCGCGACCAGGGGATCAAGGTCAAGCCGGAGCAGATTCTGGTCACCTCCGGTGGCAGTGGCGGACTCTCGCTCCTCAGCGATATGCTGATCGACCCGGGCGATACGATCTTGATCGACGCCCCGGCCTGGATGGGCGCGACCGGTATGTTCCGCCTTTCGGGCGCCGAAATGGTCGGCGTGCCGCTGGATGACGAGGGCATCGATCCGGCCAAAGTCGCCGAGACATACGACCGGCTGGTCGATGAGGGCCGCACGCCGAAGTTCCTCTATACCATCCCGACCTTCCAGAATCCGGCCGGCGTTGAACTGACCGCCGAGCGGCGCCAGGCGCTGGCCAAGGTTGCTGACGAGCGCAACCTGCTGATCGTCGAGGACGACGCCTACAACGACCTTCGTTTCCGTGGCGAGAAGAAGCCGACGCTCTTCAGCCTGGTCAGACCGGGCAACGCCTTCTTCTTCGGCACGCTCTCCAAGACGATCGCCGCCGGTCTCCGTCTCGGCTACATGGTTGGTCCAGCTGATATCGTCGCTACCATGGCGCGCGGTGCCGTCGATAGCCTGCGCAACAGCTATTCAGCCGCGCTGGCGGACTGGTTCCTCCGCTCCGGCAAGCTCGAAGAGCATATCGGTGAACTGCGCTCGATCTACTCGGCGAAATCCGCGCATATGCTCGCCGCGCTCGAACGCGAGATGCCGGCCGGCACGAAGTGGACCCGCCCGAATGGCGGCTTCTTCCTCTGGCTGACGCTGCCGGACAGCCTGACGGCACCCGGCATTCTGGCCGAGGCCCGCGCGGCCGGCGTCGACTTCATCCCCGGCCCGGCGTTCTACGGTGACGGCGGTGGCCAGCAGAGCCTGCGCCTCTCCTACAGTGCCGTCAACCTGGATGAGATCGACGAAGGGATCAAGCGCCTCGCCGGAGTCATCAGCGCCGCGCAGGCGAAGGCGGCGGACTAGGCCCTCACCCTCGACCTCTCCCAGAATTGGGAGAGGTCGGGGTAAAGACGATCCTCGCGCAGCCCTAACGCGCCGCGACCAATTGCGGTTGGCGTTTGGGGCCCGGTTGAACCGCCCGAGCCCGGGACGCGACGGCTTCGGCGATGTGTTGCGCGTCTCGTCCCACTCCGTGAATCATCTCGGAAGAAAAGGCGTAGAGGAATTCGAGGCCGACGAAGTAGAGTCCGGGCTGACGTTCGACTTTTCCTCGCTCATGTAATGGCAAGCCATCTTCATCAAAGATCGGCAGATCAATCCACGCGAAGCTGGGATGATATCCGGTACACCAGACAACGTTTGCGACATCGAGTACCGAGCCATCCGCCATGAGCGGGCGCCCATCGCGCACGCCAACTGTTCGCGCAACCTGCCTGACGCCGGCCGCCGTCAGATCCTTCGGCTTGAGGCGAATGAGCGGTGCTCCTCGGGCGAGCATTTTCGGGCGCACCTTGCGCCCGAGCGGCGTGCTGACCGTTAGCACGCGATGGAAGAGCACCCGGAGCACGAGTCGAATCAAGATCAGCCGTGCCAGTAGGCTGTCGATACGGAACGGGATAGAGCCGGGAATCGTCCCCGACATCCACGTCGAGTGACTGCGTGCGGCTTCCACGGCGATCTCGGCTCCCGAATTCCCCGCTCCAACGACGAGTACGCCACCATCCCGCAGTTGGGCGGGACTCCGATACGCGCTCGAGTGAAGCTGGACGATGTCTGGATCTAGCTCTCCGGCAAATTCGGGAGTGCGCGGCGACTGGTAATTCGACATCGCCACCACGATGTTGTTGGCCTCAAAGCGCCGTCCGCCAGCATGCAGCACGAACCGATCCGCCTGCCGCGAAATCCGATCAACTCGGGTACGCGTGCGGACCGGCAAATCGAACTTCG
>JAICWZ010000478.1 GCA_025966355.1 Thermomicrobiaceae bacterium | reverse complement strand
TACAGGGCGCTCCCGCTCTTGACGGTCGCGTCGAAGGCCCGGGCGAGTCGAGCGTTGAGCGATTTGTCGTCGAGGTCTCGGGCAAGCGCTTCGAGGTGCGTGTGCATGGCGAGGCACGGGAGGCGACGGCCGCGGTGCGGCACGCCCCGCGTCTGACTGCCGGCCGGGACGGGGCGACGGCAAGCAACGGCCAGGGTGATGTAATTAGCCCGATTCAGGGAACCGTTCTGCGCGTCGCGGTCGAGGCGGGCGCCAGCGTGCAGGCGGGTGATCTCATCTGCGTCGTCGAGGCGATGAAGATGGAGAACGAGATTAACGCGCCGCGCGCCGGAATCGTGCGCCAAATCAGTGTTGCCGCCGGTGCGACGGTGCAAACCGGCGCCCTGATTGCCCGGATCGAGCAGCCGGACGCGGGCTAAGCTGCCGTTCCCCAGCAGATTCCAGCGAAAATGTTAGCGATCGGCGATGCGCGCGAGGCGCTGTTCGCGGAGTGGATGCGGTCGGCGAACGTACGTGTCGTACGAACACGGCCCAAGTCGACATAACGTCGTTGCATCAGGGGTGTACGTATGTATAATGTGGATAACGGTGGGGCTGAGTGGGGATAAGTGGGAGGCATTGTGGATAGATGCCTCAAATGCTCGGCTCCAGTGGGGACGACCCGCAAGACCTGATTGATTCACGTTGTGGCCGCGCGTATCCGAGGGTAAAGCTGTGTTTCTTGGACGCTACAATCACAGCCTCGATGCGAAAGGTCGGGTAGCCATCCCGGCCCGTTTTCGCGATCTGCTCGGCTCGGATGCGGTCATTACCCGCGGTATCGATCGATGCCTCTCGCTCTATCCGATGAACGCCTGGAATCCGCTGGCCGAGAAGGTTTCGAGCCTTTCGATCAGCGATCCCGATGCGCGGGCGTTTCGCCGCATGGTCTTCGCCGAAGCGGCAAACGTCGAATTGGATAAGCAGGGGCGCATTAACATTCCCTCCGATCTGCGCCAGTTTGCCGGCCTCGATACCGAGGTGTTGATCGTCGGCATGCACACCTACGTCGAGTTATGGAGCCCTGAAGCTTGGGCGACCCAGGCCGAGATGATGGAGCAGGAAGGTTCCAGCATCGCCCAGCGGCTTGCGACGTTGATCTAGCCGAGAGTCAGGAGTTCCATATGGTCGCTGAATCACGGCACGATGGCCCGCCGAACGCCGGTGACTTTGCGTCACAGTTCAATCACACTCCGGTCCTCCTCGACGACGCCTTACACTTCCTAACGCCGCGCCAGGGAGGGCGTTACATCGATGCGACCTTCGGCGGCGGCGGTCACTCTCGTGCCATCCTGGAACTATCCGCACCCGATGGCCAGTTGCTGGGGGTCGATGCCGATCCGGAGGCGATCGCGCGGGCTGAGCGACTGGCCGAGCAGTTTCCTGGGCGGCTGCAAACAGCTCGCGGCAATTTTCGCGAGATCGCCCGGCTGGCGGCGGAACATCACTTCACAAACGTCGACGGCATTCTGATGGACCTTGGCCTCTCTTCCTTTCAGCTCGATCAGCCGGAGTGCGGCTTTTCATTCCGGTACGCCGCGCCGCTCGATATGCGTTTCGATCGGCAGCAGGGCATGAGTGCGGCCGAGATTGTCAACACCTGGGACGAGATCGATCTGGCGCGTGTCATCTTCGAGTACGGCGAGGAGACGCGGTCGCGTGCCATCGCTCGCGCCATTCTCGCCGAGCGGAGCCGGGAGCCGATCACCACGACCGATCGGTTGGCGAGCATTGTCGAGCGTGCCTGTGGCGGCCGGCGTGGTCGCGCGATCCATCCGGCGACGCGCACCTTCCAGGCGCTGCGTATCGCCGTGAACGACGAGTTGCAGGCGTTGCGCGAAGGTTTGGCGGGTGCGATCGATCTGCTGGCGAGTGGCGGACGGCTGGTCGTCATCTCGTTCCATTCGCTGGAAGACCGCATCGTCAAGAATTTCATGCGCGACGAGGCGACCGACTGCATCTGTCCACCCGGCACGCCGGTTTGCGTTTGCGATCACCACGCTCGGCTACGCATCCTGACCCGTAAAGTCGTACAGGCGAGCGCTGAGGAAGAGACGCTTAATCCGCGCAGTCGCAGCGCCAAACTGCGCGCGGCGGAGCGACTGCCATGACAAGCACCAGAACGCGACCGCGTCGGCCCGAATCGATCGTCGTCAATGAGATCAACGATCCGACCGAACGTGCGGCGTTGAAACGGCAGCCGAAACAGTATTTCGCGCTGAACGGCGTGGCGCTCGTCATGATCGTCGCCGTCGCGCTGACCATTATCTGCATTCTCTATCTGGTGCAGACCGCGCGCGTGGCGAGCCTTGGCTACAAGTTCAGCGCCCTGCAGGATGAC
>JAICWZ010000547.1 GCA_025966355.1 Thermomicrobiaceae bacterium | reverse complement strand
TAGCCGTTGAGCGTACTCGGGCCGACGAAGAGCAGCAAATTGCCGATGAGGTGAAAGACCAGGAAGATGAAGAAGAGAAGGCCGGTGATGGCCATCAACGTCTTCACCCCCACCGTTGAGGCAAGATATGACTTTCGGCGAGTCAGCTTCGGCGTAGCGGCCGCGGTCTCGACCGGCGGGTCAGGCGCGCGTTGGGACGTTTCGACCATTTCTCCTCATCTCCTCATCCAACCGTGCGTACAACGACCGTATCGCGTGACAATCGAGCGTCCAACCGGCGTGCGGTCCCTGTCGCACGCCAAGAGACCAGCCCGGTTGGGGTCACGGCGGGCTGCGACGCATCATCCTTAACACGGCTCACGGTATTCGTAACCCTGACGACTCCTGGGCGCTGCCCGAAGCGCCCGTACCGTATCCATCATAACCTTTAATTCAAGTATCGCCTCCCACCAATCAGGTTTTCGGAGTTCCGGCCCGTTTCGGCCCCTCAGACGCGGCAGGGCGTTCAATAATCTACAATTTCTCTGGATCTGGTAGAGTGACCACTCACTCTGTGCCGCGGGTCGCCGTCGATGCTCTGTTCGCGACCCGTCTCGCGCACGAACGCTTTGTTGCACGCGAAGGAGCATGCCGGTTATGGATCAAGCCACGCGAACCGAACTGCCCGAAGACGAACGCTGGAATCTCGCGACGCTCTTTCCGAACATCGACGCCTGGAACGAAGAGCGCGAAGCGCTCCAGGGCGAACTGCCAACGCTTGAAGCGCTGCGCGGTACGCTGGCCGAGAGCGCGGCCGCCTTGCTCAAGGCGCTCGCGACGACCGACCAGATCGACGAACGGCTCGATCGACTCTTCGCCTACGCCATGCTCAGCCGCGACGAGGACACGCGCGATTCCGGCGCGATCCAGCGCTACGAGCAGGCGATGAACCTGGCCGTCTCCTTCGGTCGCGCCGCCTCCTGGATCGCGCCGGAGATGCTGAGCATTCCCGACGAGCAACTGCTCGCCTTCGTCGATGCCGAACCGGGCCTCGAAGTCTTCCGTCGTTCGATCGAGCGAACGATCCGCGAGCGGCCGCACATTCGCACCGCCGAGGTCGAAGAGGTGCTGGCCGATACCGGCGAGATGGCGCAGACGACCAGTAATGTCTTCACCTTCCTTGATAACGCCGATTTCCAGTACGGCACGATCAAAGACGCCGACGGCAACGAGGTCGAGGTCACGAAGGGCCGCTACTTCCGCTTCCTTGAATCGCACGATCGGCGTGTGCGCAAGGACGCCTACGAAGCGATCCACCGGCCGTACCAGGCGCATCGCAATTCGCTCGGTGCGCTGCTCACCGGCACGCTGCAGCGCGATGCGTTCTATGCGCGTACCCGACGCTATCCCTCGGCGCTCAATGCGGCGCTCGATCCGGAATCGATCCCGACCGAGGTCTACACGAATCTGATCGAGACGATGCATCGCTATCTGCCACTTCTGCATCGTTATGTCGCCTTGCGCAAGCGCGTGCTCGGCATCGACGACCTGCATAGCTACGATCTGTATGTCCCGCTCGTCGAGATGCCGGAGCGGAGCTACACCTTTGATGAGGGCCGCAATCTGGTCGAAGCGGCGCTCGCTCCGCTCGGCGACAAGTACCGCACGCCGCTCGGAACAGGTCTGCGTGGTCGTTGGGCCGACGTCCATGAGACGCCGGGCAAGCGCTCCGGCGCCTACAGTCTCGGCGTCTACGGCGCGCATCCGTTCGTGCTGCTCAACTGGAACGGCTCGCTCAACGACGTCTTCACCGTCGCCCACGAGTACGGCCACGCCATGCATTCGTACTTCTCGTCGAGCACGCAGCCGCACCCGACCTATAACTACACGATCTTCGTGGCCGAAGTCGCCTCGACCTTCAACGAGCAGCTGCTGACGGCCGATCTGCTCAAGAAG
>JAICWZ010000473.1 GCA_025966355.1 Thermomicrobiaceae bacterium | reverse complement strand
CGCGCGCCAGCGGAAGATTGACGAGCAGGATGATGACGCCGGAGGCGACGGCCGTGGTGCGCCAGCCTTCCGACGTGAGCGACCAGGCGATAACCGGCGCGATCAAACCGGCGATGCTCAGGCCGATCTGTGTCAACGCCATCGCAAGCGCTCGGCGTCGCTGAAACCAGTTGACGACGACCGTCGTGACGGTCATGAACCCGGCGAGCGTCGCACCGAACGACGTTATCAGAATGATGATGCAGAATCCGCCGAACGAGTCGATGCGACTGAGCGCGAGGAAGCCAAAGCCAAAGATGAGAGCGCCCACCCGCATCACGGTGCGCGGACTGAAGCGGTCGATCAACCAGCCCTGGGCGGGGCCGAGTATGCCGGTCAGGACGCTCTGCAGGGCATAGACGATCGATAGGGACGTCGTGCTCCAGCCGAATTCGTCGTGCAGCACCACCGCGTATGTGCCGTATGCCTGTTGCAGCAGCCCGGATTGCAGCGTCTGAAAGACGATGGCTGCGCCGACGATCCACCAGCCGAAGAAGACGCCCCGCGCACGCAGCCGAGCCCCCGCGATATGTCCCAACCGTTTCTCCCACCGCACTGACCGGAAAATGTGTGGGTCATCGTAGCACACTCCTCCGCATCCGCCGTGATTTGCGGTACGATGGCCGCCGCGAGCGAATGTGTCGCGTTTTTCGGTTCCCGCGGTATTCGTATATGGTGAGAGGATGTGTCCGAGAGTGGCAGATACGACACCAACCCAGCAGACCCCAATCGAGCCAGGGCAACCGCTCACCTTCGAGCAGGTGGTGAGCTGGCAACGACCGAGCGACGCGCAACTTTCGCCGGATGGCACATCGGTCGCCTTCGTGCTCAAACCGCTGAGCAAGACGGAGGAGCACCCGCAGGGCGCCATCTGGCGCGTGCCGTTCGCGGCTGAATCTGGTGATGCGCGTCCGTTCACCGGTGGGCAGTGGCTGGATGAGTCTCCACGCTGGTCACCCGATGGCACGAGGCTCGCCTTCCTTTCCGATCGTGCGGAACGCGGCAAGATGAGTCTGTACATCATGCCGGTCGCCGGTGGCGAGGCGCAGCGCGTGTTCGATGAGCAGGGCGAGATGGCCGATCCGGCCTGGTCGCCTGATGGACGCTTCATCGCGGTGCTCTTCACTGAACCGGAGACCGACGAGGAGAAGAAGCGCAAAGAGGAACGCGACGACGTACGCGTCTGGGATACCGATTACAAGTACCAGCGCCTCTGGATCGTTGATGTCGCCACGCACGAAGCAAAGGCTGTCTCGCCCGAACAGCGTCAGGTGCAGACCTACTCCTGGTCGCCCGATTCAGCGAGGATCGCCATCAATACCACCGCCACCCCGCGCATCGACGACGGCTTCTACCCGACCGATGTGTCGATTATCAGCCGGGACGGCGGCGACCTGATACCGGTCTTCGAACCAACTGGCGTCGCCTATGACCTGACCTGGTCGCCGGACGGCACGACCCTCGCCTATCGCGGACCGGCTGGGCGTGTCATGCATCCCGATTATGTCTATTCAATTCCGGTCGCGGGAGGGGATCCAACCTGCCTGACGCCCGGCTTCTCCGGCACGGTTGAATACGTGCAGGCGAACGCAGACGGAAGCCTCTGTATGGTGGCCTACGAGGGTGTCGACAGCTCGCTCTACCGGCTCGACTGGTCGGGCGAACGAACGCAACTGCTGTCTGCTTCGCGCGGTCGCATCTCGACACCCTTGGGGCTCAGCGCGGACGGTCGATGCCTCGCGGCCATCCGCGAAGACGCGACGCACGCTCCGAACGTCTGGACGGCGGATCTAAGCGACATATCCCATAGCCCGCTCACCCAACGCACGAACCTAAACCCGGAAATTGAGTCGGCCGCGCTGGGACAGCCCGAGATCGTCCGCTGGACGAGCGATCCCGGCGTCGAAGTCGAGGGTGTTCTGATCAAGCCGCATGGCTACGTCGAAGGACAGCGCTATCCGTTCATCGTGCAGGTACACGGCGGACCGACCGGGCTCTGGAGCAACCAATTCGCGGCGACCTGGCACGATTGGGCGCAGTCGCTGGCGAGTCGAGGCTTCGCGGTGCTGATGCCGAACCCGCGCGGTAGCACCGGACGTGGCCCGGACTACTCCAATGCCATCTTCGGCGATGTCGGCGGTGGTGAATATCGCGACATGATGAGCGGGGTCGACGCCATGATCGCGCGCGGCATCGCTGATCCCGAGCGACTCGGTGTCGGTGGTTGGAGTTGGGGTGGCTATATGACCGCCTGGGCCGTCACCCAAACCAATCGCTTCAAGGCCGCGGTGATGGGCGCCGGTCTGCCGAACATGATCAGCGACAACGGCCTCGGCGATATTCCGAGTGCCAACCTCTCCT
>JAICWZ010000606.1 GCA_025966355.1 Thermomicrobiaceae bacterium | reverse complement strand
TCGTGGCTGGCGTCGCCGGAGCACTTGGCGAACATCGAATCGACGGCCTACGACCACTTCTTCACTTCGACGTTCGTCGGTTTCAAGCACGCGTACGCGGCGGAGACGTTCGTCATCCGCGGCCAGTGGGTCACCTGCGGCAACCGGTTCTGGCAGTCGAGCCACGGTGAGATTCCGCCGCTCAGCTGGTTCGGGTTCGCGAGCCTCAATCTCGCATGGGAGACGTGGCCGGTCGCGATGGACAATTCGAGCCCGACGACCCCGCCGAGCTCCGATCCGTTCAACATCGTGACGGAGCTGCGCGACTCAGGCGATGGGCTTTTCTGGCTGCGCTACCGGCCGGCGGCGGAGTCGGCTTCGTCGTTCCAGTATCGGAACGCCGGCTTCCCGGCGCTCGATAGCCGGATCTTCGCGCGCGGGCGCGCTATCGCGGTGGTGCCGGACAACGGCTGGGTCTGGGCAGCAGCGGTTCAGAAGTACGACTCCCCCGATGCGGACACGCTGACGGTCTACCGTCTGATCGCGCTGGCGCACCACGATGACGACCAGCCGTCAGACCACAAGGTCAACGGCATGACTCGGTATCTCCGAGTTTGGTATTGCGACATTCCGAACGACAACCCGCTGCCCCTCAACCCCCACTCGACGATCCGCGGGATCTACGGTGAGGAGGACGAGGGCTGGCCGTGGGACGTCGTGAACTCGCCGTACTCGTGGCGGCAGGGAGATTTGCTCGACCTCGGCAACGACGGCGGCGGCGTGAACCATCTGAAGTACGCGGCCCAGTGGGTCTTCAACAGCGCCGGGACCAAGGCGGTGTGTCTGCGCGACTTCGGCGAATACACCGACTACGCCGATCTCTATCGGAGCAATTCGCAGGTCTCTGTCAATCAGGCCAACGGTCGTCTCCCCCGCGCGATCGAGATGACGCTGACGGGGAACGCGTTCAACCCGCTGGTCGCGACGCTCGATTTCTTCGGAGCGCCGACCGGCGAGACGCCGCAAAACATCGATGTTGGCGATCCGTCAGGCGACTGGTTGATTTATACCACGCCACTTGCGGCGGGCTATGACGCGGCGGACGTGCTGACGTACTGCTTCGACACGGTGCTGGTCAATCCGTTCAACCCGAATCCGGACCTCCCGAATCCGTACTACTCGGCCTTCTCTTTCCAGACCGATTACAACTACGCGCCGGCGGACTATCACGTCGGCACGCGGTATTCGAGTGCTCTGAATCGCGATGACAACGGAAATCTTCCGTACGTATATCAGCCGTCGGTGATGGACATCATCGACAAAGCAGTCGTCGCGTACGGGATTATCCAGTTCTTCGCGGTCGACATGGATACGTTCGCGACGATTCCGAACCCGGATTTTCAGCCGTGCTGGAACGGCACGACCGATCCGGTCATGAAGGTCTACTACTACCGGAACGGCGATCTTCTTTCGATGAAAGAGTTCGCCAACCCGGACGGCACGGTGTACAGCCTCTACGCGCTTTGCTACCAGACGAACCCGTTTCCGCCGACGTTTTACTGGATCGGCACGCAGCTCCC
>JAICWZ010000296.1 GCA_025966355.1 Thermomicrobiaceae bacterium | reverse complement strand
GGCTCCTGGCCGACCAGCGCGTGGCGCGTGATCATATTGTCGCCCACCAGGGCGAGCGTCAACGAGGTGCGTTCATCCATGTTTGCCCAGTTTTCCCTTCCCGTTTTCTCCTCTGTAGGGGCAACCCCCTGTGGTTGCCCTGGTGCCCTTACGATCAAGTTCGTCGGCAGGCAACAAGGGCAACCACGGGGGGTTGCCCCTACGAAACGTGGTCAATTCTCTTAGCGCTCGCGTGCCCGCGGATCGAGCGCATCGCGGAGCCCATCCCCGAAGAGGGTCAGCGTCAGAACCGTCAAGAAGAGCGCCACACCGGGGAAGACCGACAGCCACCAGGCGCGGGTGATCAGTCGCTGCCCGTCCTGCAGCATGTTGCCCCAGGTCGGTATCTCCGGCGGCACACCGGCGCCGAGGAACGAGAGCGACGCCTCGGCGAGAATCGCGTAGGCGACCGTGAACGTTGCCTGGACGATGACCGGTGAGAGCGCGTTCTTCAAGACATAACGACCAAGGATCAGCGTATCCGACAGGCCGATCGACTTGGCAGATTCGACGTACGGTAAGTCGCGTATCTGTAACGTCATACCGCGCACCAGACGCGCCATACGCGGCGTATAGACTACGGTGAGCGCGACGATGACGTTGATCGTCTTCGGCCCGAGGCTCGCCATGATGGCGATCGCCAGCAGGATCGCCGGGAAGGCCATCAGGCCGTCCATGACGCGCATGATCGGCGTATCGAGCCGGTTGTAGTAACCCGAGACGAGTCCGATGATCGCACCGAGGATCGTCGACGCCACCATGACACTCACACCGACCAGCAGCGAGATGCGCGCGCCGTAGATCGTGCGGCTGAAGCTATCGCGCCCTAGCGTATCGGTGCCGAAGAAGTATGCGGATGAAGGCGGTTTGAGCCGGTTGACCGGATCGACCGTCGTTGGACTGTGCGGCACGATGAGCGGCGCAAGCAGGGCGATGATGATGACCAGCAGGACAAAGATGCCGCTGAAAAGCGCCGCTTTGTTTTCGGCCAGTACGCGCAGCCAGTAGAAAGACGACGAAGGACTGATGCCGCCGAAGAGCCCCGGCTGGCGGCGCCGCGCGCTACGGATCGCCTCGGTTTGCGTCACCTCACTTGTTGCCATAGCGCACCCGCGGGTCGATATAGATATACAGGACGTCGACCAGAAGATTCGCCAGCACATAGATGGCGGCGATGACCATAACCGCTCCCTGAATAACCGGGAAGTCGCGCCGCAGCACACTCTGAACCACGAGTTGGCCCATTCCCGGAAGTGTGAAAACCGTTTCGGTGATGACCGCGCCGCCGAGCAGCGCGCCGAGCGACGATCCGACGACCGTAATGGCCGGAATGAGCGCGTTGCGCAGCGCGTGCAGCGTGATCACCCGCCGTTGTGCCAGACCTTTGGAGTAGGCGGTTCGAATGTAGTCCTCACGCAGGACATCGAGCATCGACGAGCGAATCAACCGCGCCAGCAGGGCAGCGTTCGCGAAGCCGAGCGAGAAGGCCGGCATGAGCATCCGCTTGAAATGCTGCACCGGATTATCGGTGATCGAGACATAACCACCTGACGGTAGCCAGTGGAGCGTCACGGCGAAGAGCAGGATAAGCAGAATGGCAAGGTAGAAGCTCGGCATCGCCGCGCCGCTCACCGAGAGCGCCATCAGCCCACGATCGAGCAGTGAATTGCGGCGCACCGCGGCAAGAATCCCCGAGGGGACCCCGATCAGCAGCGACACGATGAGGGCATACAGCGTCAGCAGTCCGGTCGGTTGGGCGCGCTGCCAGAGCGCCGTTGTCACCGGCATATTAAGGAAGATCGAGTTGCCGAAATCGAGATGGATCGCCCCGCCGACCCAGTTGATGAACTGCACGTAGATCGGGTCGTTGAGGCCGAGCTGATCGCGCAGCTGTTGAACCTGTTCGTTCGACGCCTCCGGCCCGAGCATGACGGCTGCCGGATCGCCCGGGGTCAGGTGCACCAGAATGAACACCACGACCCCGACGATCAGGAGCACTGGAAGAAGAAGCACGAGGCGGCGCAGAATGTACGCGGTCACCGGTTAACCAACCTTCCTGCCGGCGTTCCGTCGTTCATCACGTATCGCCTACTTCTCCAGCCAGGCGTTCCAGAGCTGTGGCCCGAGCTGCTGTTGCTGCGACAGCCCTTGCAGCTTCTTCGAGCGAGCGACGATGTCTTTGGTGTCGCCGATCTTGATCATCGGCACCTCGGTGTAGAAGTTTGTCTGCAACTGCTCCATCAGTTTGAAGCGCTTGTCGAAATCGGATTCACTGCGCAGGCCGTCGAGGATCTCCTGGCTCGATTCGCTGCACCACCAGCCCGGCCAGTTGCAGAGCTGCATGATGGCGAGTTGGGTTGGCTCCGGCCGGAATGAGATGCCGGTCGTGAAGGTATCCCACATATCTGGCTTGCTGCGACGATCGACGACCGTCGCCCAGTCGTAGACTTGCAAATCGACCTTGAAGCCTGCCGCTTCGAGCTGTTGCTTGCAGACAACCGCGTTGTTGTACTGGTTGAGATACTCTTTGGTCGTCATAAAGCGGATCGCCGTGCCGTCGTAGCCTGCTTCATCCAGGAGCTTCTTGGCGCCGTCGGGGTCATTCGGGCTGTAATGTTCCTTACCGGCGGTCGAATACCAGACGGTTTCCTTCTGCATGATGCTCGGGTCGAGCCGGTAGTATCCCTCGCCCCAGGCAGCCAGCATGATCGGCTCATGATTCAGCGCCATCTGAAACGCCTGGCGGATCTTCTGGTTCCCCATGAGCGGCGATTTCCAGTTGAGCACGAAGGTATCCCAGCCGCCCGGCGGCAGCACATCGGCGGTGGCGACCGCGTCATCCTTGAGTGTGTCGAACTGATCGGAGCTGATCGATTCGAGGAAGTGATAGTCGCCTGAGCGCAGCCCGGCGATACGCGCGGCTTCATCACTGACCGGCGTGAAAATGAGCTGATCGGCGTAGGCGTACTTATGCCCGCCGTAGCCGTTCGGCTCGCCCGGCAAAGCGGCATAATCGTCGAAGCGCTCGAATTTGATGAAGCGATCCGGCTGGCGCTCAACGAACTTGTACGGGCCGGTGCCGATGAACTCCTTGATTTGGCCGTCACCGGCGGCATCGACCACCGACTTCGGATAGATGGCCGGTCCCTGATAGTAGTAGCCGAGCGTGCTTTCGAAGACGCCGTACGGATTCTTCATCTTGAACTCGATGGTGTAGTCGTCGACCGCCGTGACCTTCTCGCTGGCGTCGAAGAGCGCCTTGCCGAGGCCCTGTTTGGTCGCCCAGCGTTTGAGCGAGGCGAGGACATCGGCCGATTTCATCTCGTCGCCGTTGTGGAAGGGGACGTGCTGGCGCAGCTTGATCGTGTGCGTCAGCTGGTCGGTGCTCACTTCGTGCGACTCGGCGAGCATCGGGATCAGCTTGTAGTTGGCGTCCCAGGCAAAGAGCGGCTCGTACATATTCCAGGTGACGAACCCAACGATCGTCGCCGTCGTCCAGTGGAGATCGAGCGTCGGCGGCTCGCCGATGATAACGGCGTTGATCGTGCCGCCCTTAACGCCTTTC
>JAICWZ010000179.1 GCA_025966355.1 Thermomicrobiaceae bacterium | reverse complement strand
GGGCCGGCCATGGCCAAGCTTGGGATCGCCGTTCAGCCCGAAGTGACCTTCCATGAGGCACATGAGGTCTTCGCGCCGAATTCCATCGGGCTCACCTGATCGTTGCCTTCGATACGAGCGATCCATCCCAGATACCGGTCATTGCCGAGCCTGACGAGAACTGTGTAAGGCAGCACGACAACGTATCGGACGTCATTGGACATTCGCTCTGGAACCGAGAGGAGTTCATCATGCCGCGCTATCTCACACTGGGACTACTCAAACTCAAGCCCGGCAATCGCCCGGCCGCCGAGCAGATCGCGGATCAAGGCGCTCCCGGCATGGCCCAACAGCCGGGTTTCGAGAGCGTCACCTTCTTCCTGGATGAAGAACACAACGTCTACGGCGCCGTCAGCTTTTGGTCATCGCGCGAGACGGCCGAACAGGCCAATACCGTCTTGACACCGCAATTCGAGCAGGCATTTGGCGACTTGATGGATGGATCAATCGACTCGCGCATCTACGAGATTTACGAGCACAAGAGGTAAGTCGAACGCCCGGCGGCACGCATTGACGTGGAACGTAGTCTCCACAGACGGTCGCTCGTGTCATTAGTTGGTGAGAAACGAGTTGAACCGCCGAGGGTTTCTCGGCGGTTCAAGTCATTCCCATGAGGATGACGCGTCGCAATCAGCGTGCGGCGTTCTCCGGCTCGGTGGGAGTCGCACCGGGCGCACGCCAGAGAGCGACGAGCGCCGCGACCACTGCCAGCGCCATGACGATCACGACACGCAGGAAGGTGACATAGGCGTAGCTCGTCAGGACGCCGCCATCCAGCGCGAAGGACGACGGCGCCGCCGAATGCAGCCCGGCTCCCCAGACGACGACCCCGGCCAAGCTCAAACCCATCGCGGCCGTGGCGATAATCGACGGCCAGCGCGCTAGACCAAGCACGACATCGTTCAGATCGGTGCGCACAACCGCCAGCGAGACGGCCGCGGCACTGGCGATCGTCGCCAGCATGAAAAAGCCGATGAGCCCGCGTATCGATGCCGAGTCGATCGTGCTGCTCGAGCGCAGATCGATAGCACCCCAGACGACGATGGCAACGAAGAGCAGCGGCGGCACAACGAGCAGTGCCAGCAGATCGCGCCGCCCACCCGAGAACGCCTGACGCGCGATAATCGCCGCGATTGGCAGGGCACCGGCGACTACTGCCAGCAGCGCGACGACCGCTCCGACGATGACGGCGTAGTAGCCAAGGCCGATGGCGGCGTGCGCCTGCATCAACCCCGCCTTGTCGGCATCCTCGGTCAGCTTCTGGAAGCCGATGCCAGCAACGACAAAGGCGATGAAGGCGCAGAAGACGGCGATCTCGGCGCGCCGCAGACGCCGTCCAGCCGCACCAGTAGCACCCGAGAAGCGCGGATCGAGATGCGCATCGAAAGCCCCACGCGCCAGATCGAACCAGGTTGCGTAGGAGACGCGATGCTGTTCCAGCACGTCGGTCACCTCGTCCTCATAACGCGCACGCCAGGCGGGCGGGTAATAACGCAAGAGCGTGGCAATCTGCATCGGTCCTCCTACGCGCCAGCCGCGGCGAGACGCTGCTGGCCGGTCTGCACGATCTGATTCATACTCTCCAGCTGCTGCCGCAAGACTGCCTCGCCCGCGCCGGTCAGGCGGTACGGGCGTCGCCGCTCTTCAGGCGGCAGCGGCTCGATCCAACCACGTTGCTCCAGGCGGGTCAATGCGCCATAGAGCGTACCCGGCTCCATCTTGGTGCCGCTGAACTCCTGCACATCTATCATGATCGCGTAGCCATGCTTCGGCCCATCTGCCAGGCTCGACAGGATCAACAGCCCCGGCCCGGAAAAGCGCCCCAGATCATTAAAACTCCCAGGCATTCCTGTTCCTCACGTTCATACTCAGACCATCTCTATAACGCAGTTGTTACTACGTTCAACGTAATAATACGGCGCGGAGAATGGGCTGTCAAGCGGCGCGTACCGATTGACGATTTGAACGACTGCCAGGGCAACCAGTCCTCTGTGATTCGTGAGTGCGAAGCGAAATAGTCACCAGCACGATCGGTTGATCGTTCTCTCATTGCGCAATACGATTGCGTGCGAGCAATATCGTCGCTTTCGACTCAGCGAGGCGCGCGATGCACCGTCAATATTCACAATTCAAACGCACCTGGCGATCATACACAGTTGGTTTCAGCATCGTTGTTGTCGGCCTCGCGTTCTCACCGATCATACCCTTCGATGAGCCCTGGCCCGCGTCGGTGATGATCGTGCTCTTCGCGCTGCTCCTGCTCGTCTGGATACCGATGATCAGCTGGGTTGTGCGCAAACGTCAGGGCGTCGCCTGGAGCGTTCGCGAACTTCCAGACGGTGCCGGTACGACCACGCAAATCGCTCGTCTCGCACTCTGGAACAGCGGCTTCTTCGCGATACGCAATCAGTCTGGCGCGAACGACGGCTTGATCGTCCTGTGTATCGAGTGCCGCGACCCGGCGGCGGCGATTGTCGATATCACTGCCATTCCTACTCCGGCAGAGTCGACCCGCTTCGGAATTCATCTCAGTCCGGACCAACGCCGAGCGGAACTGGCGACACATGAGATCGCGATCCGTCGCGGCGCGCTCTTCACGATCGAGCATACCGGTGCCCACGGCTCGGGCCTCGTGGTGACCGGCACCCGCGCCGGCACCAACGTGACCTTCTTTCCACCCGACAATGTTGTCACGCTTCCCACCTGGGGTACCCTCGGGAAATGCTTCTCGGCAATTCCTGGCGTGTTGATCCTGCTCGGACTGGCAGCCTTCTGGATTCACGCCGGCCGCTCGGAACTGATCCTTCCCTTGCATGGAGTGATCGTCGGACTGGTGCTCGGAACAATCAGCGGCGTCATCACCATCGTGCTCCAAATCCGAGGCAGCCGAGGGCAGACAGAACATTCGATGATGAAGCTCGTCGGTCTACCAGTCGGGCTTGAGCGCTTCTTCGAGAATGGGTGATGGATGGGATTGCCAACGGCCGCGATTGATTTTCACACCATAGGAATCGGCCTCCTGGCGCTACTCATCCTCAGTCTGATCGTAGGGTTCATGGTACTCATCCAGCGCTGGCACCGATTCTCGCGGGAGCGACGAGAAACGATCAGGCGCTGGGTAATGACGGTCGGCTTCGGAGCGTACGCACTTTTCTCTTGGAACGATCTCGTGCATGGATCCGCCAGTTTCTCAACAGCTCTTCTGTGCATCTTCTTCGCGAGCACTTTCGCAAACTATCTTCGCTACCGCCCTAAACCAAATCCTTGGGACCATGAACCTCCGGCAACGGAGTGGCCGAGCCCGTGGGAAATCGCGAGTACACGCAATCGAGTGGCGGCGTCAACCATTGTCGCTCTTGGGCTCAGCGCCGGGGTTGGGATGTTGGCGCTCCTCGCGCTCGCGGAATGGTGAGCAGGTTCGCGCTCATTTGTGGGTCAGTCAAGAGACGCCGATGGCGGAGCGCTCGGGCTGCGTCCGCCCGGGATTCGAAATCCCGGGCTCCATAGACGAAGTCCCTTCGGGACTGAGAATGCGTACGTTCGTGGGCACATTGGCGGAGCTGACCGTCATTCCGAGCCGCAGCGAGGGATCTCCCCTGAGTATCCTGAAGCGCGGCATTCGGGAAACGGAGAAGAGATCCTTCACTGCGATTCAGGACGATAGCGTAGTGCAGGACAACTGGTCAGCGCAATTCCGGTTCAGTCCCTTTAGGGACTTCGTCTAAGGAGCCCTGGGTTTTGAACCCAGGGCGGACGGAGCCCGAGGTACGCGTCATCGGCGCGCCACCCGCTCCCCCTACACCTTCACCCCGAGATACGTCCGAATAAAGTAGACGAAGAAGGCAGCGCTGATGACGTACATGACCGGGTGGATCTCGGCGAATTTGCCTTTGAAGATCTTGATCGCCGTCCACATGATGAAACCGGCGCCAATCCCGTTGGTGATGTTGTAGGTCAGCGGCATCATCACCATGGTGGCGATGACCGGCAGGCCTTCTTCGATGTTGGCGAAGTCGATGCCGCGCGTCTTGACGACTTCACCACTCGCCGTCACGTAGTCGCGCTCGCTCAGCACGCTCATCATCAACCAGCCGACGATGATCAGCGCCGGGGCCGTCGCCTGATCCGGTACCACGTCGACGAGCGGCCAGAAGGGCATCGAGAGCAGGAATAGGACGCCGACCGTGACCGAGACGAGCCCGGTGCGCCCGCCGACGCCAACCCCGGCCGCCGATTCGACGTAGGTCGTGGCCGAGGATGAGCTAACCGCGCCACCCGCCACGGCTGCCAGCGAATCGACCAGCAGCGCGCGCTGCGCCTGCGGCAACTCGCCGCGTTCGTCGAGATAGCCCGCCTGACTGCCAACGCCGATCAGCGTGCCCATCGTGTCGAAGAAGTCGGCCATCATCAGCGCCAGAATCACCAGCACGGCCGTCAGCACGCCGAGTTCGGAGAAGTAGCCGAACGAGAAATCGCCGATCCGGCTGAAGTCCGGTGTGCCGATCCACTTCGACGGCACCTGGGCCACACCAGGCGCGAACTGCGTCGTGCCGCTGACCGAGCGAACGATGATTGAGAAGATCGTCCCGCCGACGATCCCCCAGAGGAGCGAGCCGCGCACGTTGAGCGCCATCAGCGCGATCGTCAGGAAGAGCCCGACGACCGTCACCAGCACCGGCGCCCCGCGCAGATCGCCCATGCGCACCAGGGTAGCCGGATCAGCGACCACGATCCCGCCTTTGACCAGCCCGATGAAAAGGATAAAGAGCCCGATACCGACCGAGATCGCCCGTTTCAGTTCGACCGGGATGGCCGTCATGACGTATTTGCGGATCCCGAGCAGCACCAGCACGGTGATGAGGACGCCCTCGGCCACGATCACACCCATCGCCTGCGAAGCGGAGAG
>JAICWZ010000342.1 GCA_025966355.1 Thermomicrobiaceae bacterium | reverse complement strand
GGCAAAGGCAACCGACGACGCCGGCGGCATTTCAGTTTCCCCGCCTGTCACCATCACCGTCGCCGCCGGGCCTTCCGTCGACATCGACGCCGGGCTCGCGGGCGCGACGATCGACGACGACAACGTGCTCGTTCGTGGCGTGGTTTCCGCGCCGGCGAACACCGCGGTCTCGGTGAATGGCGTCGTCACGCACGTCGACGATCTCGGCCGTTTCAACGCGAACGACGTGCCGCTGACGACGGGCGCGAACACGGTGACGGTCGAGGTCACGACGCAGGATGGCCTTACCACCGCACAGTCGATTCTCGTCAACAGCAGCGGTGCCGGCGCCTTCGTCGTCCATGCCGCACCCACCGAGGGCCTCGACACGTTGCAGGTGACGTTCACGATCGAGAATCCAGCGGACACGCCGTTCAAGCAAATGGCGCTCGACCTCGACAACAACGGCTTGGCGGACCTCGTCTTCACCCCCGGCCAATTCGTCGACGGTAAGCTGACCGTGACGGCGACGTATCCGATCGGTACCTGGACAGCCGTGCTGAAAGCCTACGATGACCGGAACGATGTGATCTATTCGACGAGCAAGTCGATCGTCGTGCTGTCGCCTGCAGTCCTGCAGCAGAATCTGCGAGCGGTCTACGACGGCATGCTGACGCGGCTCAAGGCCGGCAACATCGCCGGTGCTCTTACCGCCTTCACCGGCTCCGCGTATCAGAAGTACAACGAAATATTCACCGAACTGCAGCCGTCGATCGCAGAAATCGTCGATCAGCTTGGCGAAGTCGTGGAGATGACGTTCAATGGAGAAGTCGGCGAGTTGGCGATCGTTCAGAACACGCCGGACGGACCGCTGACATTTCTTATTTACATGCTGCGCTCGGAGGACGGAATATGGCGAATCGACGGAATGTAGTGGGACGCCACGCACCGACGAGGCTCCTGGCTGTTGCCGCACTCGTCTTCTCCGCTACGGCGTTTGCCGCGCTCTTGCCCCATCGACTCTATGGGCGCCACATAGCTGGCCAGGTCGTCGATGCCGCGACTCGGCAACCGGTACCCGGTGCTCACGTCGCTTTCCTTTGGCGATCGACTGTCAATCCCAGCGGTTTCACAGGACACAACTCGCGCGACATCTGCTTCCATGCCGCTGCGACCATCACCGACGCCCAAGGGCGCTTCGACGTCCCCGCATGGAGCAAATGGAAGACCTACGATGTAGATGCGGTCGATCCAACGGTATTGGTATATGCGCCCGGATTCGAGCCGATCCAGAAACACTTACATTCCGAACCTTCCGACGAGCCCGTTGACCACCTGCGCGAGCGTTACGCGCTGAACGCTTTCGCCGGAACAGCAGACCAAAGAATTCACATGCTCTTTTTTGGACTCGCCAACCAGCACTGCGACTGGGGTGGCGAGAGCAAGAAGAGCCTCGTTCCGCTGCTCAAGGGGATCTACATCGAGGCGCGCTCGCTGCCTGTCTCGCCAGATGCTTCACGAATTGCCGACACGATTGCCGCGTTTGCGGCTGACGCCGGTCTAGCGATCTCACCCAACACGCCCGTCGACGACGCCAAAATCAAAGCATTCATTGCCGAGCACATCCAGTGATCAAACGTCTGAAGTTCATATTCATGGCAGCCGTCGGGCTATCGACGATGTCGGCCTCCGCGTATGAGCAGGCGACGCACGCCGCGATTACCAATACGGCCTTTGCGGCCTCGTCACTGAGCGAACCTTCCAGCCTACTCGTTCGAGCGCTCGGTCTGGATGGATTCGCGCCGCTCGGCGATGGCCTTCACTATTTCGAATATATCTCCAATGTCCAAGGTGTCGCCGCGTACGAGCGAAGGGCACAGCCGTTCGAGATCCAAATCGTGGATTCTCTCACGCCCAATGAGCCGACGAATTCACTACGGAGATGGCTGATGTACGGCGCCATCCGGGAGGACGACAATCCGAACGAAGATCCACGCACGCCGCAGGACGTCGAGGCAGGTCTGCGACGCCCGCTTCATCATTTCTTCGACCCCTATTTCAATCGGCCTCTGAACGTCGACAAGCTCGATCTGATCGAACCGGACCCGCGCAAGAGTTTGGATTGGGGACTCGGCGTACGCGATGCATTTGTTAATCCGAATCTGGAGGAGTCACCAAGAAGAAATCGATTCACGATATTTGATGCGCACGAAGCCATGTTTCGTGCGCTCACGCTGAAGTCGTATACCAATGGAACGGCGGCGGACGTTTCCCCGGGAGCCAGCCCTGTCGTCAAGCAGGCGCTACGCCAGAAGTACTGGGCAACCGCGTTTCGTGCGCTCGGAAACGTCCTTCACCTGAACCAGGACATGGCGCAACCGCAACACACGCGCAACGAGGTGCATTCCGGCATCAAATGTTTTCAAGCCGCGTGTCCCACCGGACATACGAGCGTCTACGAAAAGTACATGAATGCCCGAGCCCTAAAGCTCGGAACCTTCGATTCGGGCGCTCCATTCAAGGCCACGGTGGACATCACACCAGCCGCCCTCCCGCTCGCGACTACATATGCCATACCTTCGTTCTCGCGCTACCAAGATTACTGGAGCACCGCACCGAAGGATCCGGACGTAGGAGGAAAGGGGCTTGCCGACTACAGCAACCGGGGTTTCTTTACCGCTGCCAAGAACCTCGGTCAGTTGGAGTATCCCTGGCCCTCCAACGATGCTCTCGATTACCGAATTCGTACCATCGTTCCAACGCGTTGGGATGGGTCCCCCATCGCAGATGCTACCCCCGTACAAGCATATTACGGGGATGTCCGTGACAAGCTGCTCGACATCAAGACATCGGACGTTCCACTGACGACTTATGGGGTGTGGGACCAGTTTCTGAAAAAGAAGTCCGCCAAGCCGAAGTACTCGCTCAACCGCCTCAACTACGATGCGATGGCAGACCTGCTGCTCCCGCGCGCAGTCGCCTACTCGGCCGGCCTCATCAACTTCTTCTTCCGTGGCGTGATCGACATCGGGTTGCCTGACGAGGGCGTGTTCGCCGTGGCGGACCATGCAGGCGACAAAGGATTCATGAAAGTCCGCGCCAAGATCAGGAACGTCACCCCTTCCTTTGTCGACCCACAGAAGAATCCGCAACTGCAAAACATGACCGGAGGCACTCTCTTCGCTGTCGCCCGCTACCACACGGACAAGCAGTACGAGGCGAGCCTGGAGCACGTGGTCGGCGCCCCGCCTTGCGAAAAT
>JAICWZ010000535.1 GCA_025966355.1 Thermomicrobiaceae bacterium | reverse complement strand
GTGATCGATGAAGTTGATTTTTCCGGAGATCAGCTGATCGGCGATCTCGAACAGATCGATATCATCGGAATTCACCAGCGCGTTGACCTCACCGAAAGTGAGCAGATCGCTGCGGTTCTCCAGCCCCAGCATGGTGAACATCGATTGCGACCAGAAGATCCTGCCGCGCGAAAGATCCCAGTCCCACAATCCGCAGCGGCCGCGGTTGAGCGCTGTGTCGATGCGGCCGCGCACGGCGTCGTTGATGAGATCACCCTCGCGGGCGCGGGTCGATTGCCAGTGGAACGCAAAGCCGAGGATCAGGACGACGAAGCCGGTGGTCGCGGAGAGCGTTACCGACAGCGCGGCGTCCGAGCGCCAGATCGAGCCGAGCTTTTCCTGAATGACGATCACCTGACCGGACAGCGGTCGTACGCCGCGCCGAACCATCAGCGCTCCACCGCCGTTCGGCAAGGTGATGTCGATGGCATCGCTGGTCTGCCTTGATCCGGCCGATTGCACGGCGGCGCTGACGACATCGAGGAGACTGATGGAATCGCCGATTGCTGACTCGATCGGAACGCGGGCCAGAACCCGCTGGCCTGCGCCCGTGACGATGACATGGCGTCCGCGGGCCGACGCCCACGATGGAATCAATCCGGGCAGCAGCAGCTGAAGGCGCTCGAACGAGCCGGCGCGCTCCTGCTTTGCCGGAACGATGCGATCGAGACGGTCGGCGAGGAAATCCGCTGCCGCCTCGATTTCGCGTTCCGTGGCCTCGCGCTTCTGATGCGCCTGTTCGATCACCTGCACGAAGGCGCCGAGGCAAATGGTGACCAGAAACGCGATGATCAGTGTCGGTACCGCACGACGGAGCGCAGGCTCCGCTAACAACAGCCTGTGGTAGGCTGGCTTCGCGATCGATTGCGCCAATCCCTTGATCGAATCGGATTGGACGCACGCGCTCGCCGCGTGTGCGCGCGCCATACCGTTTGCCCCCTCGGAAAGCTTTGCAGAACCCACCCCGTTCGAGAAGAATCGCCGCTTCCCGAATCAGATTCATTTGAATCCACTTTTCCCGGGCTGTCGAGAGTCAACGATTCGTTAAAGCAAATAATTCTTGTCCACGGCGAATCTTAGCTCGGAAAAGCCCGCAAAAAAGCGGGCCAAGTTGAGTCCGAAACAAGAACGTGCGTGGCAATTTCAAGTTCGCTTACGTCTTGGGCGGCTCGGCGTGACTGATGACGCGTTTGACGGTCGGAAAGGCGCGGCGCAACGCGCGTTCGATCTCATCGACGCACTCGTGAACCCTGATCACGCTCATCGAGGGCGCCGCCCGGCAATGGAAGTTGACGATCTCGCCGGCATCGGTGTTGCGCACGCGCACGTTATGGATGTCGTGGATCGCCCCTGGCGCCGCGAACTGCGAGAGCGCCGCGCGGATCGTTTCCACCCGTTCCGGTGCGGCGTCGGTGCCCAGCGGCAACTCCGGTTCCAGCGGCTCGATATGGGTGTCGACTTCGACGTCTGCGCCGAATTCGTCGCGAATGCTCCGCTCGAGTTCGTGGGCGATGTCATGGGCTGCCGTCAGCGCCATCTCGCCGTCGACTTCAAGATCGATGCTCACGGTGAGCTTGTCGCCGAGGTCGTGGACCGTCACATGATGGACCGCAAGGCCGGAATTGCGGGCGATCACCATGATGCGCTCGCGGACGCTCTCGTTGTTGAGGGCAACCGGGACAGCGGTAAAGGTCAGATCGGCGTCGTCGAATGCCGCGGAAATGGCGGCTTGAGCTTTTTGCTTGATCTCGTCGACGCGGTCGATCGGGTAGGTGCGTGGCACCTGCACGATGGCGTCGATGAAATGCGTGGCGCCGACCATGCGCACCCTCAGGCGTTCGACGCCGACGACGCCGGGAACGGTCCGGATCGCGGCGGCGGCTTGCTCGGCCGCGCCTTCGGGGGCGCGATCGGTGAGGGTCTCGACGGTCGAGCGGGCGAGCCGCATGCCGAGCGCTGCGATGATGACCGCAACCGTGGCGGCCGCGGCCGCG